>PBSW01000002.1 GCA_002726865.1 Candidatus Bathyarchaeota archaeon | reverse complement strand
GTGGAGTATCCAGCATTTTCAATCGGTCTTCGTATCCTGCCCTTCGTCTTGCCTCTGGTTTCCGCAGAAGTTCAAGCGGGTGGATTTCAAAATACCTGTCAAAATAGGGCCACCCCTCTTCATCCCACGGTAATCCCCATACTTCCCAATCCGGGTCTTCATATGGCGCGTCATCATGGGTGGAGGGTGCAAGCCCTACAATCGCTACTTGCCTCAAACGTGAACAAGCCGCATGGTTACATTAGAACCGCCTACCCTCTGGTGGTGCATGTACTGAGACACACCAGAACCGGAAAACTTCGGCACGTTTATGAATGTGAGGCCAGCGGCTAATTTCAGATCATTGGCTGTGCTGACAGAGGCGCTCGATGACGATGAGAAGTTAAAATAAATTTCTCCGTCCGTATGAATGCCTAATATTTTTGCGGATGTAACATTCGTGGCTGCGGCAGAAGAACCTACTGTTACGACACTCTGCACATCCCACCTGTTGAAACTACCGTCATCGCTTCGTCTATACATGATTTATACCTTAAATGTTTGTGGGTGCTACTTTGAAGTATTTGTTATCGGGATCGTTAAGATACCGTGCAAGCAGTTTGGAGTCTTTTTCAATAGCCCCATTCGTATCTTTCATCCACTGTTCCCATATATTAAATGGAATAGAGGCTGCGTGATGCCACTCCCCGCGCTTGCCCACGGATAGCTTATCACCATAATCGTTATACCTTCGTTTATTCGCCTCTACAATAGGCTCTGCATCTTGTACAGTATTTATTGTAAACTTATCACCGGCCTCACCTATGTGTAGATCGGTACGTCTATGCTCCGAATAGCCAACAACTGATTTCTTAGACATACCCTATATCCCCTACTTTCGGTGCGCCATCAGCAGGATCATTATCAACATATGCCTTCTTTAGCCAGCCTACAGCATCTTGAGGGTCTTTTGCGGTAATGTATTTACCATCTCTACCTTTGGGGGTAGTTGATTTCTTCGCAGATTTCTTACCCTTCACCATTTTATTAGCGATGGATTCAATTTCCTTGTCGATATTTTTCATCTATGCTCCATTCTGACTTACTACAATTCTGTCAGTTAATGTTAAGGTTGGGGGTGAGTTGCCCCACCCCCAGATACTTATTTACGCAGCACAATCCGCAAGGATTCCGCTTGACTTCTCGTTCTTGGAAATCAAGCCATACTCAGCAAGCAACAACTGCTTATGAGCATCACCAGTTTTCGCAAGTTCGACAGTCTGGAAAGGACGGAGCCAACCAATGGCCCAGAAGTCCATGTCCAGAAAGAAGACGTGCTCAGATGAGTTCATGTTACGATCACTCACGATTTTAAACGTGCCGAAATCGGAAACATAAACGTCAACTGCGGCTACAACGTGGGCAGGTGCAGCACCCTTAGTTTCAGTTCTAAGAGATGATACAGACTGCGCCAAGTCAGAAATAGCCTGTTTGATTGTGGGTGGACACAAGATAAGATCAGGGTTACCACCAGCTTCGTAGGCATCTTTGATGACATTCTTAATGCCAGCTTCCGTAATAGAAGCAGTAGCACTAGATTCTGTCATCGCAGTCGTACCTGATGTACCAGCAGCCGGTGAACCCGATGAGGGATTCATCGATACCCAGTTGGTAGCAAGCCACGCAGGAACACCAGCAGTTGTTCTGGCTGTGGTTGAGTCGCCAGCAGCGCGTACGATGTTCTGAAGCAACATGGATTCCATGTCTCTCTTCATGCGCTTGCCATTTTTAGCCAACTGGTAAGCCTGATGTTTGCCGTGTCCGGCATAGTTTACAGCGTCATCAGTTCCGGAAGTTTGATTCACGTACTGACTTATCTGGCAATAATTTCCCAATCGCGTTGGAAGTACCCGTGCGGTGGCAGCAATGCTGTCGTCGCCTTCTACCTTTCTATTGGCCGCACCAGCGGTAATAGTATCAGTCTGCCATTCAAAGAAAGTATTATCAACACTTGTCTTTGCACAACCTGACATAAAGGGGGTATCCAAGGGCGCGATATTATAAATCACGTCAGATAAATCCTCGCGAATCGCTACGGAACTATACGTCAGTGACGTATTTGTAGCAATAGCCATTTATTTATCTCCCTATTAAGAATTAAACATATCTTCCAGCAAACTAGCCGCATCATCGACGTGACCTGATTGCCTTAGACGTTTCATTTTGGTAGTACGTTTCTGTTTTCCTGCATCAGCCTTGGTTCTTGGTGAACCTGCGCGAATTACCCGTGGCTTGTTTTTCACCTTTTTCTGAACTACATCAGGTGAAGAAGCCTTATCGAACTTCATGGCTTTATATAAAGTCATTAAAGACCTATGGTCTAACAAAGAACCAATCTCTTCAGATGTGTATCCTTGCGATAAAGCGTATGATTTAATTTCGCTACCTAGTTTCTGACGTGATTCAGCCTCTCCCCATTCAGGAAGTGCGCCGACCAATTTCCCGTGTTCTTCTTGTAGAACACGTTGATGGGTTCTTTGCGACTCCTGTTGATAGGCTTCGTGAGCTTGCTGCTGTTGGTATTGAACTTGCCTAACCCTTTCTTGCGTTTCCCGCAACTCATCCCTTTTAGTTATATATTCAAGCGGATTTTCGTTCTTTAAGGATTCCCAATCTACGGTGGCAAATTGGTCCAAAGCGCCCATAGAGTTTTCAACCACGTTTTGCAGGGCATTAACGTATTGCTGTCGTTCTGTCTGAATCTGCTGAACCTCTGTGCTCCATTGATTATGGTGTGCTTCGATATTCCGCCGTTGTTCGGACAGTTCTTGTGTTTTACGAGTATAATCTGAGTGCCGGGAATATCCCTTCAGAAGTTCGTCAAGGGGTATTGTATGCTCTTCACCATTTATGGTAACAGCATATAAGTCCTCTCCTTCTTCTGCCCGGTTATCAGTTTCTTCGGAGTCTTCTTCAGACTCTTCAGATTCCTCTTCCAATGATTCGTCTTCCTCTACAGGTTGAGACTCTTCTTCTTCCGCAGGTTCGGCCTCCTCAGTTTCCGGTGTTTCCCCTTCGGGTTCCGTCATTTTGAGTAGTGCCTCTTGTGCTTCCCATAAACTACCGGGTTGCGTTTGTTCTTCATGTGCTTGCGGGGCTTCTTGCTTTTCCGCCATTTTTTAATTCCTCTATCAGATTAATGGATGTTGCTCGTCAAGAATCTTGTTCATGTGTCCTGTTTCTATAATGGACGTTAAATGACCATGAATCCTGTCAAGCAGTCGCATTGCAAGCCAGATTGATTCTCTAGCTTGCAAATCTGCTGAACCGCTATTACTCCATCGGTTCATTAAATCTTCCTTTAGTACATCAAATGCTTCTTGAAACAACGGGTTTTCGAGAAGGGCATTTGCCCTATGCTCCCTTAGTTCGTTATCCATGTAACTTCTATGTCGCTCCTATTTTTTGGCCTTCTTCTTTCTTTTTCTTCCAAGCGCGAAAGGAAGGGAAAATCCAGCCCTTAATTCATCACTTAAACCAAAGGTCAGGCCCTGACCAGCACCAGCAAGCATTGCATCCTTATTTTTTGTTTTTGGGTCTACGTACTTCGTCATTATGTCGCTCCTATAGCTACCGCTCGTTGCTGCTCACGTTCAAGTTGAAGTTCAGCCACCTTTAACTGTGCATCTACAGCAGCCTCCTGTGCATCCTGTTGTACTTTCTGGGCTTTGATCTGGACATCAGCAGCCTTGATCTCAAGTTCCTTATGTTTGATCTGCATCTCCATCTGAGCCATCTGCTCTTGTGGGGATGGACCCTGATCCGGTACTTGGCTTGGGTCAGTCAGGTAGTCACTTACATTCTGGAATCCCATAGCCTTGACAAGGGCGGAGCCAAGATTGTACATATTCTGTTCATTTACAATCTTTAGGCCACCCTGCATTGATTGAGATGCGAATTGGATCATTTGAGACAGGTGCATCATCTGCTGATCCTTGTTACCCTGTCCCAAGGCGACAGATACGGTGCAGTCATATTTGTCGTTCCATACATCGGGTCGTACAGGAACCCACTCGTTACGGAGCATGACTACCCTTTGTTTATCTTGGTTCTTATACAAAAGGGTGTATATGGTAATCATCAAGTCCTTCACACCAGTCTCTGCAAAGTTACGGGCAATGAGTTCTACACGACTCTGGGCAGCAGACATAACAGCGTTGACGGCGGTGGCTGTAGTATGAGATGTCAGGGCGTTGTCGTTCATGCCCTGAGACATCTTGGAAACACCTGCTCTGGATTCCCTTACCCCGTCCAGATACTCAAGCATTTGGAAGGAGTATGGTTCCAGAGGAGGGGTGGTGAGGGGCGTTACAGCGTTTGGGGATTTTACCCTGACTACTCCGCCGGGTCTTTGCGTGAGCAGGTCATCGAGATTCGCTTGCCCTTCCAATACGGCATAGCGCCCAAAGTTCTGGTTGTACATATTATCCATGAGGTTACGCATCAGCGTACTCTTCATCAACTGCAAGTCCATTACCAGATCAGCTATGGATAGACCAAAGAACTTGTGCGGTATCTTTACTGGGGTTAGGGAGACAAAAGGTACAGCATCTATCTCGTCATTCTCAAGGACTTTACTACCTACTGTACAGACCTTTCTTAATTCAGCAATGCCATCCCCATCGAAATCAGTCTTCAGGAATGATTCGTGCAGCCAGTATAATTTTAATGCGTCTTCAGGTTCTGAGTCTCTAAAGCCAAAGTGATTGCTCTCATCGAAATCAAACCTTGCGGATCGTTCACCAGAAAAGGCATCAAAGTCCTCTTCTCCTCCACCCAGTTCGTCTGAATCTAAATCTTCATCTGGATACATCTCTCTTAGTTCAGATAGGGTCTTCTGAACCCTGTGACATACAAATCTAGCATTCTGTATGTCCTTCGCATCCCTTGCGATAAGGAATTCAGAAGGGGGTACGTTCTCAATCCGTATCCTGCCGTTATAGTTTGTCCGCTTGATTACTATGTGGTGGCCTTCGGATGACATCTCCCCGTAAGCACCCTCAGCGGTATCTCCGGGGGCGGTATGCTCTATAACCTCTACTTCAGGGTCATTCAGTAAAACAGCCAGTTCATCCTCAGTGAGGTTCTTATACTCCTCTCTCTGGGATTCGTCTGTCTCATCCCACCAGACTTTGACGATACCGTTCTTGGATAACAATGCATCTGTAAACCAAGAATACATAATTTCCCAGCCGGGATTGTCTTTTGTAAAAACGTAATTAACGTAATCTGTAGCCTGTTCAGCCATCTTTACGTCTTCTGGTCCATGAGGATCGAACTTAACCATTTCATCCCCAGACGCAAACACTCGCATAAGCGATGGTTTTATCCACTCTATAGTATCCTGAACGGTCGAATCCACGAATTGAGAACGTCCCTCTACCTCGTTACCGAAAGGAAGTCCGTGATAATATTCCATAGCCTTTTCGCGCTGCGCTGAAATAGTATCTCCATATCCTAAAGAGTCTGTTATTTCACTCTTTATTCTGGATACCAGTTCTTCTTCAGTGATTTTTTCTATCGCCATTAAATAATTCCATAATTCTTGTATTCTACGTCATTCGTCCATGACGGGTCTTCGCCAGCTACGGCAAAGCGTTGAGATTGGAAGGCGTACCTTGTTGAAGACATGAGATCATCTCTCAGAGGAACTACCTTGTTGTCTTTCCTGTGATACATCCTGAATTCTTCAAACCAGTCAGAGAGTGTAGAAAATACCTTGAATTTCTCACCTTCTATGGCTTGTAACATAGCCATCAACCCCTCTTCTATAGAGTTTGAACCCTTATTGTTTCCCAATGCAGGGGGATTAGTAAAATGTTCCAGCATGAAGTTGCATCCTAGACTCCTATACTGGTCAGCCAAGCCGGGATTACCCATAGAATCTCGTCTATTACCGTCATGGGGATAAGCAACGGGGATAAAATGGGGTCTAGTGCGTATAACTTCGGCATGAATGGACGGGGAGGCTTTAGCCGCCCTGTAACAGTCGTAAACATAGAACACATCCTCATCCCTGTCTATTGCACACCACACAACAGCCGTAGGATGGTCCCATCCAAAGTCTATTGCAGCTATTCTAGGCCAATGCGACTCTATATGAATCGGATCGACCATTATTTTCTCCTCACTGAGAGGGAATACAAGGCCAGAACCTATAGAAGGTCTGCCATAACGCCTCATTTCACGCTCATGGGGGCTATATGAGGACAGAATCTGCTCCATAACAGCTTCGTTCAAATGACCCCTTTTACCCTTCATAGAGAGGGTTTTCTCTGAAGCATCGTCCCAAGTAGCGTTATTCAGGGACTGTCCGGGCTTCAGGTTGTTCATAAACGATGCAACAGTCTCTGTCATACCCGCTTCTGGCGTAAACGTCATGTAAACCATGCCCTTACGGTCCAAAGTTCTAGTGACAGCTTGACTATAAAGTTCTCTTGATGGTTCCTCGTCCAACCATACGCAATCCACACTCCTTCCCTGCCACTTCTCTATGCCCATCTCGTAGGCTTTGAAGAATAAAGAAGAGTTCCCGCCGGAAACGTGCTTGATTAAAGCTACTGATTTGGCGTTGGGAACGCCGGGCTTCCTTTCGGTCTTTATTATATGCTTTTTCGGTATAGTACCGGACCCGAAAGCCTCTGGATCATCGGGGGAACCCAATAGTTCAAATTGTACAATGTCTCTAGTTGTCTCGTTCGAGACTCCGCCAGCCCAACCTACAATGGGTTGGTAGAATCTCCTTCCTTTCCACCATTCTGGGTAAAGCCCAGTCAAGTGATAAGACATCTCCATGCTACCACAATAACTCTTGCCTATGCGGTTAGCAGCCATCAAGAGTCTCTGGTTAGCCATAGACCCTGTTTCGTGAAAAGCTAGTTGATAGGGGTACGGATCATAGTTGTCGATCCTGTTGTATCGTTCCCGCTGTCTTATCTCCCTAGCTATTTCAACTGCTTCTTCTAGTTCTTCCTTTGTAGCCGGAGGCATGAATTGCTTTTTGCTGCCTCTCTGCACTCTTTCTACTTGCATAACATTTTCCGGATTTCCCGTATTTCCATCCTTTGTTCCCGTTCTTTAGTTTACACCTCTGAATAGGCATTAGTCGAAAAGTCCTATTGTTTTGTGCCACATCTTGTGAGGCATCAGTTTTTCGTCCGAAAAAATTCATCAAACCATTTATTACCGGTATTTTTGAATCCCTGCTTACCGTGAGGAAATCGCACCATGATATCGGCGTTATTACTAGGTCGCTGAAAACCGAATTTTTTATACAGCCTAAAAAGTTTTTCAAACTCCCTTTTGTATATCTCCAATCCTACTCGTTCCCCATATCTTATTGCGAGTTGTTTTTGACTCCTATCCATTATTGGGGAGGGTTGTATGTAAAATGTGGTGTTTGTTCTATCCCCCATCTCTATAAGGTCATCTACAACATCTTTTATCCCCTTCGTGCCTCTTTTAGAGGGGGTAACGGCAATTGCCCTTATTATCACATTATTATCGGGGACTTTTTCCCCTATTGCAGAAACACTTACAGGGCGACCCATGTGGTCTGCCAATGCGCCAACCTCTAGCTTTACCCCAGTATCTTCTCTGTGGAAGGAGCGGGTACGAGCAGACCCGTAGCGTGGCAAAGAACCGGCCCTCTTTTTTACCTCCTCAAACCCTATCTTTGGCAGAGCCTCAAATATATTTGCAGGGGTTCCCTTCACCGCACCTGATAGTCTTACCCCAGCCATCGGGCCTACCATGTGTTCTGGTAATAAACCACTCTCAACATACATCCTGTCGGACGTAGTATCCAGTAAGCCTTTTTTCTCCCTTTTAGGGGGAGGGACAGTACCGTAAACCTCTCTTACCCGCTCTCTTCTCTTCTCTCTCTGCCTCTCATTGAAAGACCCAAGGTTTCTACGCCATGTCTCCTGAACGCCCCTTTCGGTAACTCCGGGCCAAGTAGGGTCTAGCAGTCCTCTAGCTTCTCCGGGGTAAAAGCGCTCATAAGGCTTAGAAGGCATCAGTTCACCAGTTCGGGTATTTCTTCTACCTCAGTAGTTCCAGTTAAAGCCTCAAGTTCCCGCTTCAACTCATCTATAGACTTGTCATCATGGGAGATTCTCTGCTCTATCCTGTCAGCAGGTTTAAGACCTGCCCTG
>PBSW01000001.1 GCA_002726865.1 Candidatus Bathyarchaeota archaeon | reverse complement strand
GGTCTTGCATTTGTTTTTGTATTCGTTGTTGCTCGATTTCCATTTGATGCTTTTGCAATAATTTTTCCGCAGCATCGGCAACCAGACTCGATAATCTCTTTTCGATTGATTCCGGCAATGGTTCGCCCAGTGGTGGCAGTTCGGTGCCTAGTTCCTGTTCAATCTCATTACGATACAAGAAGGCTAGATGTTCCCTGATGTGTGCTTCAACGGCTGCCCTCAATAACTCCATGCCCTGCGGGTTGTTCTGTCCCATCTGCGCCAGTTCGGGGTCTTGGATGGCTGCCATGTGCACCTTGATGTGTGCCTCTTGGTCTTGATACTCAAAGGCTTTCACTGGTTCCCCGTTGATCATGCTCATGTTCTCACTCACGGGATCAGCAGGTTTAATGTCGTTTTCAAGCGGGATAATCTTGTCAGCATCATGAATGCCGAGGGTATTCAGCATCTGCCTGTGTAATTCTGGCAGGTTATACATCTGTGGTGCCTGCTGTGCCAATTGCAGTGCCGCCTGATACTGCATGATGCGTTGTGCCATCGTTGCCGAGTTCGGGTCGGACACCGGCATTACATCAACACGGTCATCGAAGTCTTCCATCTTGATTTCAACATCTGGATCAACTTCGTATGGATATGAGGGTGAAGTGAAATCTTTGATCACATTCACCAAAATATTAAATTCTTGTCGCATGGACGCATGGAGCCTTGCTTGGATTGCACTCATCACTTTCATGGCTCGCTCCAAAATAGCCAAGGTAGTTCCCACTGGTGCTTCCTGTTTCATATCGGTGACGTTCATGTCAGAGGCGCTGGTAAAGCGTCTGCCTTCCTCAACGATATTGCCCAACAGTTGATACAGCACTGTCGAGGGTTCTTTGTAGGGCAGGAATGAAATGTTATCCCGAATAGCGCCACCGGGAATATCCACATCCCTAAATTCGCCCGGCATGATCGGAGTGTCATCGCCCTTGATCCTAAGCCCTCTGGCTTTCAATCCGCCCGGCAGATTCGATAAGGTGCCTGCATCCACTAACTGTCTGAGTAATGAGGTGGCTGATTTTGCCAATCCACCAATCAAATGCACCAGACCAAAACCATAAAAACCTAGTCCCGGTAAATACTGGTAGTGAGCATAATGCTGTCGCATCATGCGGGTTTCATCGCCTTCATACCAATTCCTGCGAATCGCAAGAATGGTAGAACTTGAAAGATCAATGGTAACCACATAAGGCAACGCCACTCCGGTAGGCTCGCCCATCTCATCGGTATCCTCAAGACCCTCAAGGTCCAAATTGACCATCATTTCCAGCAACGTATAACGATTGTCGAAGTCATAGGCTGATCGATCACCGGTCAGTTCATCATATTTCTTCCTGATATCATCAGGATCGGGAGAGGCATCAGGGAGATCAACATCACGATAGAACCCGGATACCTGTAATTTACGCACATCATTGGCGTTTTTCTTCATCACATGGGTAGCCCGATCCGCCATCTGCAAGTCGGTTGCCCCATAGGAAACAATAAAATCTTCTGCGGGCACGAAAATAGCACAGGGTCGATCCATATTCGGATCGTAATAAACTTTTCTGAAAGCCGATCCCGCCAAAGGCAATGAGAATAACAGCTTCTCGGTCTCTGTCCTGTATTCGGTCATCTTGTCGGTCAGCAGGTAATTCATGTAATCCTGAACCCGTCCTGCCTGTTGTTCTTTCTCAGGGGTAATACGACCTAAAATCTTGGTGTTTACCGGACCAGCTGCCGGAAATATCTCGGTAATGGCTTGGCTCTGGAAACGCACCACAGCTTCGGTCAGCATCGGGTGAAACACTCCACAGGCTCCGGGCCAAGGTAAGGTTCGGTCTTCGAGCTTCAAGCCAAGCTGATCCAAACCCTTGATATAGGTTTCTTCCCAGTCTCCTCTTGAATCACGGTCTCCCTGATATTGTCCGATCAACTCGGAAGAAAGTTTCTGTAAAGATCTTTCATCCATCTCTTCGGCAAGATTATTAAAAAAATCGCTATTCGGTTCAAAAGCATTGGGATCAAGATCAATCAGCATTCCGCCATCTTCGGTCTCGGTACCCATGCCATTGGAGCCTTCTATCTCAACCTGCACACTTGCTTCTAGTTCCCCCTCTATCGGGGTTGCTGGGATTATTCGTTCAATTGCCATAAATTAGTAAAACTCCGCTTTGGTTGGAAAAAATGGTTCATCTTCTTCATCACTGTAAAGGCTGACAAATCCCCCTTGCCTGAATCTCAACAGGGCTTGGGTGCTGGAGTCAACCAAATCATCATGTTCGGCATTGGGGAAAGCGGCAAACTCCTCAATCACTTCATCTGCCCATCTTGTCTCCGGTGCCCAGACCACGCCCGTGGCAAATAAATCCGCTACCGCATTGACCCTTGCAATCTTGTCGTTGCCCCTTGAGGGACTGAACTCCGATACCGGAATACCCATCTGCCGCAATTCAAAAATAAGCGGGGTACCCGCAGCTTTCGCCTCCACCACAAAGGCATCAGGTTCATATTGCTGCCACATCTTGTAGGCAACCTTCTTCAGTTCTGGAAACTCCATGCGTTCCTTGAAAGCATCCAAGAGGATTAGATTCGGGGCTTTCATGCCCTCCTCGTTATCCATGTAGAATACTCCCCATGTGGTACAAGCCGAGTAGTCGGCTCGTTGGGTTTTCAGGAAAGCAGTATCCCATGACTGAATTAAAAATTCACATTTCGGTGGTGAGTCCTGTTCCCAGCGTTTCCACCATTCCCGCTTCACCAGAGCGCCTTCTTCGGCACTAGGGTCTTGTTGATATTGGGCAGACCATTTCGAGACCGGTAATTCTTCCTTCAGGGACTCCAGTTCTTCCAGCTTCCAGAAGCCGGGCCACAGAGACTTACCAGAAGGCAAAATAGCAGGAAATTGAATTCCCCGCCATTCTTCTCCGCCACGCTTGATGCTGGTTTTCAGCAAGCTGCCGGTTAAATCCTTTTGGTGCCAACGGGTCATGACCACTATGATCGAACCACCGGGTTGCAATCTCTGGCGTGGACCTGAGGTGTACCATTCAAATGTCTTGTCAAATACCCTTGGATCGGCACTGGCTCCTTCCTGTTCGGAATGGGGATCATCGATGATCAATAAATCAGCACCTTTACCTGTCACTGCACCACCAACACCGATAGCGAAATACTCGCCACCCTTGTTGGTATTCCAGCGTCCTGCGGCTTTTGAATCGGCTTGCAGGCTAACTTTATCAAAAACTTTCTGATAATCTTTCGAGCCTACCAAGTTACGCACCTTTCTGCCAAAGCCCACTGACAGCTCGGCTGTATGTGCGGTCTGAATGACCTTGCCATCCGGTTTCTGCCCCAAGAACCATGCGGGCAATAAATAGGAGGCAAATTCACTCTTGGTATGACGCGGGGGCATATTGATGATCAGTCGCTTCAAATCACCCTTGATCACCCGTTCAAATTCTTTGGCAATGATTTTGTGGTGATCGCCCTGAATGAAGGCGGGCCACATGGACTTCACAAAAAATAGGAAATCATTCTGGCAGTTTTCCTTGACCTTTGCCTGTTCCAGCGCTTCCAACTGGTTGAGCAATGCCACCTTCTCCTCATAGGAGAGGGCATCAATCTTCTGTTCGGTTTGCTGGTTGATCTGCATTACAATCTCGATACATCCAAGCCAAAGGGCAGTTGACCGCCAGAGCGCCAATGGTAAGGGGTTTTGGCACTGATCACCTCACCCTTCTTAATCTTAACCACACGCAAATCATCGGGAGTTATGTTTCTGCCAGAGCGAACAATATCCTCAATGCTGCCCGGCTTCAGATACATCTTCTCAATATTGGCAATGGCTTCTTCCAGATTCACGGCTTTGTTGCTGCCCGGAGCAATATTAATTCTGGAATGGGCTTCCTGAAACTGTTTACCGCCATGACCTCCAGACCTTTCCTTGCCCAAGCCTTTTAAGGTGGGGGGATGGTCGGAAATCCTTACGGCAATATTAGCGGTTTTATTGGGACCCAAGCCAACATCTTTGTTGATAAGAAAATACTTGGATTGGCTGCCTTGCGGAGTTGGAGCACCACCAATCATCCTGTTTTTTGTAGCATACTGCCTAAACACATCCGCAGTCAGATCAACCTGTTGCTGCAACCCCTTCTGGCTGGGGCTTATATACTCCATCACTTGAGTGTTCAACGGTAATTCTCGATCACCTACCCTAACAATATCACTGGACTCAAAGCGCGGATTCTTCAAGACGCTCTCCCGAAACTTTCTGCCGCGCAGTATTTGCTTGGCACCGCCCTGCGCCATCTTGCCGCTTTTGGAAAGTATTTTCATCGAAGCCCCTAGAGGCGCACCAAGCCCACTAAAGATTAGGGCATCGCCCAAGGCTCCCAGTCCTTGCAGACCGGCTCGTCCAAACTCGCCAGACTTCAGGTTCTGTAACATACTGACACTGTTCTCGTCAGGATACATGCCCAAGGCATCCAATACTCCAGCGCCCGGTGCAAAATAACCGGCAGTGGTTGCCAACGATTTTATTCCTTCAGCCATTCCTGTACCTGTTCAAGTAGTGTTTCCTCCGTTCCATAGCGTTTTTCAAATTCTTTCTTGTAAGGGTGACGGGATACACACTTCGTGGTATTTATGCCGGAACGGTGATGATTCCAACAAAGTGGTATTGTCAGGAAATGCGCTCCCGTCTTGGTCTTGCCGTCCAGATGGTGTGGTTCACAAGGAGAGACCACTCCCATCTCATTGCGGCAGACAATGCATCCAAGCTGACAGATCAGGTCTAGCCATAGCTTTTCCATCTTGTTAGGGGTGCGACCCTTCACTTGATATGGAATCCCATGTAGAGAAGGAAAAACAATAAAATCTTAAATACCACTTTCATATTATCACCTAGTATATTACCAGTACTGTAATTACCAGTACCCAGTAAGTACCCTTAAACTAAAACCTTAGTAAGAATACAGCCTGTATATTACTAGCTGGTATCTTACTAGAGACAGTACATTCACCGAATTATAGTATTTAACACCCCTTCACAGTTTCTTGTCAAGTGATTTCTGCGTTAAATCTGTGGGTCTGACAGTACGACGACCTTTCTGTACCAACAATCCTTTAGTCACCAGTCCTCTTATCAAAAAATGAATCTGACCGGGACTCTTTAACTGTAAGCCTTTGGCAATCTCCTTATAAGTAGGAGCGCAGTAATGATCCTGCCAGTAACTGCGTACAAACTCCAATAATTCCTTTTCCCTAGTAACCATCCTGTTAATATACCATTACTATAGTACTTATACCTTAATCAAAACCTTTAGTTCAACCCTGCCAGTCCCTAACTTTTACCCCTCTTTTACCCCGCCTGTACCTAGCCTGTACCTATACCTACCTTAGTGCCTCGGAAAACCTTTGCCGGTGGGCAATACAGAAGATGGCTTGGACAAGATTCTCAAAAATATATAAAAAATTTTTTAGACAAAGGGACTCCTTGGGCACTTCCTTAATTCATAAGGGTAGATGATAGCATAATGACAGCATAAATAAAAACAAAGGGGGGTAGGGTTCGTAAAAACTAAGAATCAAGTGAGTGGATTGCTGTTCGGGGTTGTTCGGCTACTTTATTTGCAAAAAAGGGGGGGTGTGGTAGGGGGGGTAGCTAGTTGGGTAGGTAGTCTTTTAGGGGTGGGGTGAAACTGCGGAGATTGTCTAATGGAGTGCCTATGATCTGAGATAGTCTCATGGTGATACCATTCTGATATGCCTACTCATTACTCAGGATTAGTTTCAGTTTCTCTTTGATCTCGGATTCTAACTCGACACTACTCTTATTGTTGTTCACTGTTACGTTCACTTTGCTATCAGGATTGAATATGTCTATGTCTCGGTGCCTACCTAACATCTCTAATGCCTTTAGCCTTGCCATGACATGCTCGTTCTTTGTTTCCTCTACTAATCTCTCCACAATATAGCGTGAGAGAGAGAGTGCTGTAGTTAGTGAATTAGCCTCTTTCTGCTTAGTTAATGCACCTACTCTTGAGGACACCTTGGGGTTGCTTAAGACCTCATGTGCTGACCTGTGAACACTACTGTCCTTTGTGCCTTGTCTGACATTGTATGCAGTCCTGTAAGCATCTGAGGCTGAGTTACCCTTAACGTATTCTTGGCAGAATAGTTCTTGTTTGCTTGTTAGGTTTCCTACTAGTTTTAGTTTGGGTTTAGTTTGATCAGTCATAGACTGATAATATTTGTTTATCTCCCCGCGATCAAGACTGCAAAATGCTACCTATTTGATACCTTAATATTGACCTGTCAATATTTACTTTCTACTTCCCCTTAAACTGATATAAGAAAGACTGCATAACAACTGTATTATTGATTGCATTTTGTTATAATCTTTATATCGAATATCGTTTTGGTTTAAATCAATTCCTAGATACCAAAGGTCTGATTCAAAGGATGACAAGGACGAGTCCTAAAGGTTGAAACACCGTCAAAGTGAAAGTCCTCTAGCAGATAGCAGAAAGGCTAGATCAGTCAAGCAGAGGTTGGGCGATTCGAGATAAACAGATGCGCCTTGGCAAGACAGAGAACAAATGAGTTTGTAGATACTCATGACCTATCAATAAAAATCTAGGGCTGAAACAGATGCCAACAGACAGGACGGGAGTCCTAAAATGTAAGTCTCTAAAGGGGGTTTTCTCAATTCAGATATCAATCTCATAAGTTAGGAATGGTTGATTATTTACTGATTGGGGATAAGCCAAGTCGCAAGACATAATGAGCATTGTCGAGGTTTTATAAAAAACCTAAGAAAGTATTTATGACAGGCAGAGTGGGTGGATTTCTCCTCCGCTCCTCTGCAACTACTGTCGCTAGATGTGTATCTAGCCTGAATGAAGCGAAAGCAGAAACAGTAATATCAATTTTTTAATGTAGGAGAAACTATCATGGAAAAAATATATATAAATGATAAAGCAGTAGCCAAACTTTACAAAGATAACACTTTGGTGTTTGGTGATGATTGGAATCCGCCACGATTCAAACTCGATATCAGTGAGTTAAATCGTGAAGATAGCGATTATCTTAGCTGTGGAACACTCACCAATCTAGAGTATGAGGACGAGAGATACTATGTATGGAAAGAGAGAGGTGGCGATGAGTATCTAGCTGAAAAATACTGCCATTGTGGGTGTGGATACACCGAGGCTAAAAAATGGGATAGAAATCCTGTGAAAGCATTGGTGAAAGTTTTGGCATCGTGCTACTGAAGTCTTAATCAAACAGAAGATAGGGGAGTCGCAAGACTCCCCAATTCTTTTAAAACTGTCTCAGGAATTAACCTGACTGACGAGTGTCCGAGAGGACATAGAAACAGTAACAGTAAATTACAGGAGAAAATCATGACACGAAGAATTAACAGATATGAGCGTAATAAAAGAGCAGAGTATAGAGGACAACCTCTAACTCAACTAATCGCAGTTGGTGACAACCGTGATGCCTTGCTCAAGGCAAAACATGACGTAATCAATAATGCAATTATTGATGCGTTCAACAAGAGTGCTGATCTCAAGATTGAATATGAATTGCGACAAGCAATTCACCAATCCTGATTTAGCACAGAGCAGAGTTAAATATTGCTCAGTCAATATTTGATTCTGCTCACTTCCCCTTAGTCATATTCTTGCGAGTGTGACTAATGGGAATTATCCCAAACTCAAAATAAGGAGGAATTATTATGAGTATTTTAAAATTTGAAGATGGTTATCCATCTCCCAAAGAGATCAAAGGGTTCGTGGAATATTTGTTAATGTTCTAATTGATGCATCTAATACCCAATATTGCCGTCCATCAATAAAAAAAAATGCTGTGCTACCACTTTCATTCGACACCGTGGCATCTAATCCAAGAAATGGGTCACGTTCACCAGAATAAACACATG
>PBSW01000011.1 GCA_002726865.1 Candidatus Bathyarchaeota archaeon | reverse complement strand
TTTTTTTTTTTTTTTTTTTTTTTTTTTTTTTTTTTTTTTTTTGAATAAATTCTCGTAAAGTATCTTCAATTAGAAATTTACTTTCACTTAAAATCCCATTCTCCCATTTGTTTCTAAAAATTAGAATTTTTGATCTACCAGAAGAAAAATCTTTACCAAAATTTAAGAAATATTCAATTTTCTCAAGTGCATTTAAGCCCTTTTCAATGATACCTGAGAAATATTACTCATTCTTTCAGGTAATTTATGAGGTTCCAGATTAGCTAATGAAATTATTTTTTTAAATCTTATTAATGAATCACTCATCTATTATATATACTTAAAATTATTTAAATTTTTAATAACCATCAAAATAAATATAACACAAACAACAAAAAACCCGCCATTTCAGCGGGTTTAATGGACCTACTCGGTCTTTATTGGATCAAGGTGGACGAAACGGTGGTGGAGGGTATGGGGGTCGAACCCACGACCTCCAGAGTGCGATTCTGGCGCTCTCCCAACTGAGCTAACCCCCCACGCATTCCCATTCGCGATCTCTTATCCTTCTGCGATCACAACACGACACCCAATGACCTGTAGTCTTCCATCACTATAGAGTTGCAACGCCTTTGGAAAAATCTGGTGCTCTTTCTCAAGGATACGTGCCGACAAACTCTCCTCAGTATCGTACTCTTCAACTGGAACTGCCGCCTGCATGATGACAGGCCCTGCATCAACCTCTTCTACAACAAAATGGACAGTGCAACCCGATACTTTCACCCCACGCTCTAAAGCTTGCCGCTGTGCATGAAGACCTGAAAACGCCGGAAGCAACGAAGGGTGAATATTCATCATTCGATTTCGATATGCCTCAATCAAGACAGACGACACAATTTTCATATATCCCGCAAGCACCACCAGCTCAACAGCGTGCGTTTTGAGGACATCAAGAACCGCCCCATCGTACTCTTCTGTCGACGCATATGTCTTTGGATCAATAAATATTGCTGGTATTCCACGTGCCTTTGCCCTTGAAATAGCTTCCGCAGACTCGCAATTACTAATAACAACCGAAACCGAAGCATGAAGTCTCCCGGCCTCAACATCATCAAGTATCTGCTGTAAATTCGTACCACGACCTGAAACCAGTGCCCCAATGATCAGTTTATGACTCACTCGACGACTTTGTTCCTCGTGATGCACCTTATCATAAAGAGTCCAATATCAATGGGTCAACGCACCACTAAAACAAATCACTCAGGATTTTTGCTCCAGCAATGTAGGTACCAAGTGCGGAACCAAGGGTTCCGAAGAAAAAGACGAGCAATACTCGTGAAACCCCGTTTGTCCACCATTTCCGGACATGTGTCAAATCTGTGCGCAATGATTCAAAGTCGGACACCTTTGGTTTTCGTATCCACGCTTCCACAGCACCGGTTACCATTCCTGCTCCGATAGTTGGATTCAGAGACGTGAGCGGCGCAGCAAAAAATCCAGACAACACCGTCAGCGGATGCCCTCGGGCAATCACTACCCCAAGGGCACATAGACTTCCGTTTATCAATACCCACGTCAGTAGCATGGACAGACCAAGTTCTGGAGAACGTGAGTACCCGACTGCAAATGCGGACAGAATAATCGCAACAATAGCCCATCCAATGTACAACCCAACCTGACTTTTTGGAGGAACAGTCATCAACTCTTCCATGGATGCTTCGTTTGGCGGCTTAGAACTATACTGTTCCATTCCTTGAACATGCCCGGCACCAACCACTGCCAAAATGTGCTTCGGTGACGACGGTGCCTCAGTGATAGCTGCAAGCTTTCCGATCATATAGCGGTCTCGTTCATCAATCAATGCCTCACGAATTCCAGGAAAGGTAGTTCCAAACTCTTCCATCACCGATTTAAGCATATCACCCTGCTTCAACTCTTCTATCTGAGCCTCTTCAATTTCATGACGGCTAAAGGCCGACCCGAGTAATCCGGAGAGAATAGAGATCCTCTGCCACCACGGGACCCGTGCCGCGACGCGATTGAGGGTTGTACGGACATCTCGATCGACCAACTCCAAACGCAACCCGCGATTTTGTGCCTCAGTAATAGCAATCCGAAATTCTTGTCCCGCCTGAATACCAAACCGATTGGCTAACCGACTCTGATAGGATGCAAGCGCCAAACTCAACAGCAACATGCCGGCCTGACGCCGTCGAAACACCTGAAAGATATCAAGATTTTTCCAAACAGTATCATCAAATAAGCTTTTATACCGCGACTCACAGAGTTCCACTGCCACACAATCGTATTCATCACTCGCAATCATCTCCGCGACGAGGTCGGCACTGGCCTTCGACACATGTGCCGTACCGGCCAAGGTGATACGGGTTGAGCCGATAGTGATGGTTCGAATCATTCGTCTCGCACACCTTTCAAATTTCGCGACTCCACTTCAAGCGCGTTCCAAAACAATCGTCGAATTTCGGATGCCCCACGCTCATTCGGTTCAATTTTGGATGTAAACCAATAAGTGGGATCGTCCTGATCATAATGTATATTGGCAGGATCATTATGATGCAATCCATGACCGAGAAAATGCTGGTGAATATCGACAAGTTGAATCCGTGGCAGTCTGGAAAAAGACCGAATGCGCATATTGATGAAGTCAAGCATCTTGAGCGCATCGGGCAGCGGCTGATCTGGCGAAAAGAGATCACCAACACCGTCAGTGGGATCATAAATTGTCCCCACGAGAATTAGAGAACTCGGAAATGTCGTTCGAACAATGATCAGAATACGTTCGATATTGTTCGCAATTTTGGTGGTGTGCTCCTCCAGACGTTTTGGATCCCCATGAATCACGCGCAGTAAATCATTGCCCCCAATGGTAAGGGTTACCAACGTCACGCCAGGAAGATTCGGTGGCAACTTCGAAAACTGCTCGTGAAGCACCGTTTCTGTGGTCGCACCATTACTTGCGGCAACAATCAACTGCAACTCTGAATTAAGAGACAGGAGATCGCGCTCCTCGAATTCTGGAAAATCCCCATCCCGATTGAGATAAAATAGCGAAACTGCCCCTCGATTTCGCCCAGGATAATCATCCGTCGAAATACTATCACCGAGAGCAATGTACTGCGTCACTTGATGTGGGGTATGTACCACCTCAAGCACAGACTCCGTAGCTCGGCAACTCGAGACGCTGACGAAACCCACACAGCAGAGGAGCACGAGAGACCACAACGGCCACATTATCTTCATGCCTTCACGACTATCATTTTCATTTATTTACATAAAAACGCAAACATGCCATTGTATGGAACCTAAGCGTACGCGCAGTAACAGAAGTGTGTACAGGCAATTGCCGTGTTAGGGGGATGAATTCTCACGACAAACAGGCTGTCGAAACTGTTTCAGCCCGCTAGCAATGATTTTGTGAAAAAACCTGAGGATATCGGCAAGATCCAGCCAAAACCCGCAATTCAAACATCGCGCGTATATCCGTCGATTGACACGAGTATAGTGCCGTTCAACCAGCATGAACCCTTGACATCTACAACACACCATTCGTTTTGCGTTCATCACAACTCACGCACTACAACGTTTACTCGGGATCCTCACCAAACACATACACGACACATGTCCCTATATTGTATCGAAGTCCCAATCACCGGCGCAATAAACTGTCCACACGAATCTCACTATCGATTGACAACCCCCACACTAAAAACCAGCCCAGGAATAGCATGGACAATTGGCTAAGACAATTGTGGAACGCTCCAAGGAGCGAAAAACATACATGCCGGGAAGATGGAAATGATGAGCTCTGCTGGCGTAGCCAAAAATCGCCCAAACCTGCGAGGAGGTTTATCTTTGCCATAGGACTCTGTGATTTCTCAATCACAGAGTCCCACCTCTGCTCTCTCGCTTCGCCTCACCCCAACCTCAACCCTGAGCCCTCAAATAGCTCGTACTATTTCGGGATACCCCCTGTCCAGTAGCGAACATGATGAACCCTGAGCTGAAAGACGTACTCCTTCACGATCTCCTAAAGCGTGTCTCACGTTCTTTCTACCTCACACTGACTGTTCTTCCTCGCACAATACGAACGCAAATCGGCCTTGCCTACCTCTTCGCACGCGCGGCGGACACCATTGCCGATACGCACATAATCGATATGGCACGGCGGCAACGTTGCCTTGCCCTCTTTCGTGAACAGTTTCAATCCTCGGGTTCATCACATGAAGCATTGGAGGATATTCGAGCGGCGTTCGATATTGATCAGCCTCTTGAAGCCGACCTCATTCTGCTCACCAGACTCAACGACTGTTTCACGCTCTTTCATGCGTTGACACCATCCGACCAAGATAGAATTCGTAATCTTATGCTCACATTGATCAACGGCATGGACATGGACCTCACCGTGTTTCCTCCTTCGGCTTCCTCTAATATCATCGCATTATCAACGTTGCATGAACTTGATATATACACCTACTACGTTGCCGGATGTGTTGGCGAATTTTGGACACATCTCTCCATTGCACATGTTCCCTCACTTGCTCATTGGGAGTTGAGCACAATGTGTGAACGCGGCATTCGATTCGGTAAGGGGCTGCAAATGACCAATATTCTCAAAGATCTCCCGAAAGACCTCCGCAAGGGACGGTGCTATCTTCCCCTGTCTCTCCTCCAGCAATACAAGCTCACACCAGAGGACTTGCTGACGCCAGAAGGTCTTCGAGCCGCTCGACCGATTCTGACACAGCTCATCGATCTCACGATCGAACATCTTGACATGGGATGGCAATACACGCTGTCGATCCCACGCCGTGCGATAAGGCTTCGTCTCGCCTGCTTATGGCCAATCCTTTTCGCTGTGAAAACCCTGCGGCATGTATCTGCCTCGATTGAGAGACATGACCCCAATATCGATGCCAAGATGCCCCGGAAGGAAGTGTATGCGACAATGTTCTTTTCGAGCATGGTTATTGCTTCAAACACGCTCCTCACCGCATATTATCACCAACGATAAACTGCAAAAGAGAGATGGATAAACAAAAAAAATGAGAACCTTGAGCAACGGACAGCGTATCCATATGGTGGATCGAAAAGAACGACACTACGCCATCACGTTGAAAACCGGACAGATATTTCAGCATAGTGGAGAAACTATTCCACACGACGAACTCATCGGCAGGCCAGACGGCACATTGATCACACTCTCACGCGGGACAACCATGCTAGCGGTCAATCCAACTTTCGGAGACTATGTCGTAAAAATGCCGCGTGGGGCCCAAATTCTATACCCAAAAGATCTTTCCACAATCACAATGTGGGCTGATATCTATCCCAACGCTGTGGTCTTTGAGTCAGGATGTGGCTCTGGAGCCCTAACAATGACACTCCTTCGCGCCGTAGGCCCAAAAGGTCATGTCATTTCTCATGAAATCCGCGAGGATTTTTTAAAAACGGCGCGCAACAATATCGAGCGATACCTTGGCCCTGTCACTAACCTTTCACTTGTACACAACGATGTGTACGCAGGTATCAATGAGGCTGAAGTAGATCGTGTCGTGCTTGACCTTCCAGAACCATGGAGAGTGGTCCCTCACGCAGCAAAAATCCTACGCTCTGGCGGAATCTTCCTGAGTTTCGTGCCAACCGTCCCTCAAGTGGTCACCACCGTTGAGGCACTCGGCCACGAGGCAATCTTTACAATGATCCAGACGATCGAAGTCTTGGTTCGCACGTGGAATATTGAAGGAAGAAGCGTCCGACCAGACCATCGCATGGTGGCGCATACGGGATTTATCACAATCGCTCGACGAATTACGCCGAAAGAGGAGAAGACGCTAAGCGAAAACCGTCCTTAACCACACCCCCACATGCTGAATCTCCGGCATGCACACGGCATGTTGCATGGGATAGTTGTGCCATTCAACAAAATATCCTTTGTCCTCCAACACTGCTCTGGATTGTTGTGCCCGCGCCAATGGCACAATAGGGTCATCAGTACCATGTGCCATAAAAATAGGAACGTCTGCGTTTGAAGGGTGAGCTTCGCCTTCTAAATCATTTCTTAGAGGCAAGTACGTTGAGAGTGCGAGAATACCGCCAAGTCGCTCTGGATATCTGAGCCCCGCATGGAGAACGATGGCACCACCCTGGGAAAACCCCGCCAACACGATGCGCCGAGAGTCTCTCCCATCCTCGATTTCACGTCTCACCAACGTATGCACTGTCGCTGCGGCGTTTCTGATCCCAACAGAATCTTCACCATGGACTATATCGGGATCAACGATATCATACCAAGCACGCATCACCATCCCACCATTAATAGTAACAGGCATGTGCGGCGCATGCGGAAACACGAAACGCACCCCACACTTTTCGGCAACCCCAAGTTCAGGAACGATCGATTCAAAATCGTGGCCATCAGCGCCCAATCCATGCAACCAGATCACACTCGCCGTGATCGAGGCCGTGGGATTAAGTTCTACTGCGTCTGAGGGATTGATTAGCATGGCGTATTTTCGAAGATCATAGTATCGTGTGCTTTACGCGATGGTCAAACGGGATGTCTGAATACGTCACTCGCTATACCCCTGCTATTTTCTCATGATCGCCATGTCGATACTCTGTCTCCACACGTGATGTAAAGAGGCCTCTCACGTGATTTTAATGGCTCTCACAAAAACAACTATACATTTCAGGATACCTCCCCCCCCCGACTGGCGGCGTTGCTCATCACTCGCATGCAGTCAAGCATGCTCGTTCTTCGCGCCTTGCCATCCAAGCGTTGCGGCCTCCAGAATATGGCAACGTATTTTTTTGCGCATTCTCAAAACAATGCTTTTCATGATAATTGTTCCGTACGGATCTCTAGCGTATGGGGAAGAAGCCGCAAGTCCAACACAAAAGACATTCCCTAAAACATCTGCGGAACTTCGCCAACTATACGAACGTACCATCGAAGCTGGAGAAAAACTACAGATTCCTGATGATGTGATTGAGCGGGCGAGAGAAGAAATTAAGCGCATCGGGACATGGGAATATCGTGTAATGACGCTCAACGCACCCCAAGACACAGCGTTAGAACAGCACTTGAATGAACTCGGGCAAGACCGCTGGGAATGCCACGCGACTCTGCGTGGCCAAGAAGAAGTTCGCCTAATTTGCAAGCGTCCAGTGCGAAGCTATTTCAAGAATATTGCCGTCACTGACCTCCTGAAATTGATTCCCTAATGGTCCGGAACGAAAGGGATCACCCCCATGTCAATGCCGCAAATCGCAAATGATCCGATGCACAAAGACGATTTTTTTAACCGTGTGCACCACCAGCCGAAAAAGCGTTTGAACGAATTGTTGGGTGTGCCTGCCCACATCCACCACATCGCCCATCACATGGCCAATCCTCCGATTGAGCGTCCTCAGAGCCAGGACGAGTTTCGATACGCCCTTCAGTGTCTCGAGATCAAAGACGACGATGCTGTCATCGAGGAGAAGTTTGGTTACGGCATTCGAACGGAGAACACCGGGGACCGCCTCATCGTCGTATGGGAATCCCACACTGAATATTACACGTACCAAATTTGGCACATCGTCAACGACACACACATTCCCCCGACCTTCGGACCAATCTCATTTCCAGATTATCATTTCCCTTTGTGCCCGCTTGGCGACCAGATTACATCCCTTGATATTGTCATCGCCCCGAATCAAAAATACACCCTAGAGCAAATTCAAAAGCTTATCCCTGGCCAATCCCTGCATGGTGGATACATATGTGGAAACGACATTTCTGTGGTTACCAGTTTCATCGAAGATCAGAATCATCGTGAACGTTATTTGGTGTTCTCACCGTCAGAACACTCGCTTTCACAAAACCTCACTCAGGTCATTGATGGCATCACAACACTTGAAAACTACACGCACTTGATTCTTCGTCCCCTCCCAACCTTCTCGCTAGCCATTGACGAGATTCATGAGTTCGAGCGGCATCATCTCACGCAGAAAGGGAAGGTATCAGAACAGCTTCCCACCTCCACATCCACTATCCTTGACCAGTGGATGACGGAACTCACCAATGACTACGTTGAGGTGAGCCGATTAGCAGAGACGATGCGCTACCAACTCTCAGCGGCAATCCCTTATGAGAGCATAATTCGAGTAACCATCCAAGCAATTGCAGAGCAACCAATGAGAGGCCATCAATTATCGTCGTTCAGACCGATCTCAGAGTACGTCCTCGGGCGCATTACGGGGGTTGCAGATGGCTATCAGCAGCTTATTCGGCGTATTGATGCAATGAACGCTGCAATCGAAGGTACCATTTCCATCATCCGAGCCAGAATTGAGCTGCTTCTTGAGCAACAGAACATCACACTGCTTGTCAGTATGGATCAGACCACCAAGCGGCAAGCCATCTTACAACGAACAGTTGAGGGCCTCTCATTTATTGTCATCTCATATTACGTAACCGGTCTAGCCAACTATATCTTTGAAGCCTTCCAAGCCATCGGATGGATCAAAAATGCTACCCTCGCCACCGGATTGTTCGTTCCGGTTTCTCTCCTATTCTCGCTCGGCCTCACGATGCTCGGACACAACGCGATTAACAAAGCTCTACATTCGGATGGGAAGAAGTAACGGCATCCCAGAATACGGAAACCTATAATGAGTGGAGGATCAGACTGAGAGGAGAGCTGAAAGCTAAATTACACTGACATAACAACCGCCAATCAGCCACGCCCACATGGATGGCTTTCCAGCAGTTCGCCATGACGCAATTCTTGATGCCGAAAGACAATTGATGTGGCTATGCACTGAACGTATCCCCACCGGAACCACGACTTTCCATGGCCTTTTCAACCGTCTCAACAAGTTTTTCTTTCTCGACCGGCTTGACTAAATATTCCATGACCCCTTGCTTTAGAAATGATGTCGCCAATTGCATGTCAGGATATCCTGTGAGAACGATGATCGGCACAGATGGAAATTGCTCTCTGAAGAAGGAGACAGCCTCGACGCCGTTGATCTTTGGCATCCGTACATCGCAGATAATCACATCGGTGAGCAGAGGGTTATCTCCCGATCGAATCGCTTCGATTGCCTTCTCTCCATCTTCCGCTTCAACAACATCATATCCACTTCTCTCCAGCGCATGACGCACAATTTTTCGCACTTCAGGCTCATCATCAATGACCAGAACTCTTCCCTTGGCTTCCTTGATATGCATTCCTAACGCCATGTGTATCCTCCTTCTACCGTACTAACCGCAGCTACCTCAGCTGGAAATGAGATGAGAAACCTTGTCCCATCCCCCTTCCCTGTGTCGAAATTAACATCACCACCGTACTTTTTGACAATTTTGTAGACAATTGTCAATCCAAGACCTGTCCCCTCGCCCTGAGACTTCGTCGTAAAAAATGGATCAAACAGCCTCGACGCATATTCCCTGGGGATCCCGGAGCCGGAATCATGGATCACAACCTTCACCTCTCCATTCTCCAACGTTGACGATAACCGCATACGACCCTTCCCATGCATCGCCTGCAGGCCGTTCTTAATAACATTCACAAATACCTGCTGAATCTCATCCGGTTTGGCCATCACAGGGGGAATTGACCCGTAATACCGCTCAAGTTGTATATCATTTGACACCATGCTCATTTCGGCCATCTTGAAAGAATCATCCAGCTTCTTATTGATATCCACTGGAACAAGTTTATCGGCCTCCCCTTTGCGAACGTAGCCTGCAAAATTCTTAATGATGGAACTCATATGACGTGAGTGAGACACAATATCAGCGGCATGTTTCTTGTCATTGCGTAAGTCGTCATTGTCGCGAATAATCTCCGCAAGGCCCATAATTCCAAAAAGCGGATTATTGAGTTCATGCGCGATACCAGCAGTCAATGTCCCAAGACCAGCTAGTTTTTCCGCACGAATCAACTCTTCTTGAAGTTGTCGTTGCTCAGTAATATCCCGCATGGCTAAACCAACCCGCTCAGTGCCTTCTCCAGGCATGGTCACCCGGAAACATTCACATTGAACAACTCTATTGGCGATGGTGAGTTCACCACCATGTCGATCAGGTTGCGGGTCCTCTTTTGACGGATCAAGAGGGTCTCCGACTAAGGATAAGGAGCGATCGGTATCGAGTGGGGGAGCATCCACCAATTGCTCATCATTCTCATCATTCTCATCTTCCCATCCGATTGAGAGCCGTCTGATCTCAGCACGCACATGCTCAAT
>PBSW01000030.1 GCA_002726865.1 Candidatus Bathyarchaeota archaeon | reverse complement strand
CTACGGCGCCGGTGTCACCCTTTTCACCTTTCGCTCCTGCAGTTCCTGCAGCTCCTGCAGCTCCTGCAGTTCCTGCAGCTCCTGCAGCTCCAGTTGCTCCAGTCGCACCAGATGCACCTTTAGCTCCAGTAGCTCCAGCTACTGGCTCTGCCTCAGCTTCAGGAAGATCTCCATGAATCCACCATACTTCGTCGTAGGCTTTGTAGCTCGTAACTGACCGAGTTGATTCCATATTTTTGAAGTCGCTGTTGTAAATGTACGCACCTTCTGTTGAGAAGAGATGTATATAGGGCAACTCTATGGCATTTAATGCCTGTACCTCATCATATATCTCCTTTCGTTTTGCTGCATCTGTGGTTACCGCCCCTTCATCTAGGAGCGCATCCACTTCAGCGTTATCGTAAAAGCCCATGTTCATTCCACCTTCAGGTTTGCCGTGCATCCAGCTGCCTATCTCCTCAGGAGGCCAACCACCCATATGGTTGTAGGTAGCTGGATATTCTGCCATTCCGTTTTCTCCATGTTCATATAATGAAACATAAGTAACGTACTCGACAGGTATGATGGTCATATCGATGCCCACCTCTTTCAGCTGTGCTTTGATTATCTCAGAAGCCTGAACCGCATAATCTCGGTCATAGGTTATCCAAGGCATCTCAAATCGGAAACCATTTGATCCAACAGGATAGCCGGCAGCATCTAGTAGTTCCTTCGCTTTAGCTGGATCATATTCATAGATCTGTGCATCTTTGTTTACCCAAGCTCCTGCGCCCGCACCCATACCAGTGTGAGCAATTGTAGCAAAACCTTTCTGAACACGGTCTATAATGAGTTGTTTATCTATTGCATGAGCAATCGCCTGTTTAACTTCTTTAACAGCTAACCAAGGATGTGCAGCAATGGCTTCAGGTCGGTAGTTGAAAGTGATCCTGTGCGTGCCAGAAGATTGACCCCATCGAAGGCCTGTATTTGGGTCAGCATCCATTCTAGATAGCTCCGCTTTAGGAGGTGAGGTTAGATCAATTTCTCCAGCTTCATATGCAATTAGACGCGCTTCAGTACTTGGAATAATTTTCCAAACTATGCCGTCCAGATAAGGTCGTCCTTTAAAGTAATCCTCGTTAGCTACCATAGTACAGTAGCTTTCAGGCTTAAATTCGGTGACCTTGAATGGGCCAGTCCCTACGGGGGCCATATTCGCTGGATTTGTCTCAAGGGGTTGTCCATCGAAAATGTGTTTGGGGTGTATATATGTGTCTGACTGGAAATAGGCAAACAGGATTGGCTGGGTAGTCTGACTAAAAGTAAAGACAACCGTATATGGATCTGGTGCCTCTACAGACAATAAGCTAGCAATCTTTGGCTTGACATATGTTACGACATCAGGTTCCATTAATTTTTCCCAATGCCATTTTACGTCGGCTGAAGTGAAAGGAACGCCGTCATGCCATCTCACATCCTTGTTAAGATAGAAGGTGAATTTCTTTCCATTATCTTCTATATCCCATGAATGTGCTAGATCGGGTACTAGATTTTTGTCTGCATCGATACCAATCAAACGGTTGTAAACCTGTTGATGGAGGTCTCTAGAAGTGCTCCAATAGTTTAAGAAGCCATTAAAGCTGATCGGGTTACCCCGCCAGCCTATTCTCAAGATCCCACCATACCTAGGTTGTTCAGCAGCCTGAACGCCTAAACTTGGAATTAAAAGGAGTATTAAGAGAAAAGCAACGATCAAACTCTTTATTGTTCTTTTCATTTTGGTAGAGTTAGTAGAAACCCGGTTCATTATATATTTTGGGGTAATATATACATTTATAGGCGCGAACTTAACTTCCCCTTATTTCTTCCCACCGTAGACAAGAAACCCAGTGTTCCGGTTCTACCTCAATCAAATCTGGTATAATCAAGGTACACTCCTTAGTTGAATTTGGACATCGGGTGTGGAAACGACATCCAGAAGGTAGATTAATCGGACTGGGCATTTCTCCTCTCAACGGTATTCTCTCTGATTGTTCATAGGGGTCTGTTGAAGGGATGGCGGATAACAAAGCCTTTGTGTACGGGTGTAAAGGTGAGTTATAGAGATCGGTTACTCGAGCCATTTCCATTCCTTTTCCTAAATACATGACATAAACCCAGTCACTCATGTGTCTTACAACGGAAAAATCGTGGGCAATTAATAGATAAGTTAAATTATAATCTTTCTTCAATTCTATTAAGAGATTTAATATTTGAGCCCTGATTGAAATATCTAAAGAAGATACGGGTTCATCAGCTACAATGAGTTTTGGGTTGAGGGCTAAAGCTCGGGCTACACCTATTCTTTGTCTCTGTCCTCCACTAAACTCATGAGGATATCTATCTACAAGTTTTGCTCCGGGTACAAGACCTACAATTTCTAAAAGTTCAATGACTCGTTGGCGTTTCTCGGATCCCTTGATCATGTTTTGTGTTCTAAGAGGTAAACCAACTATATTTTCCACAGTCATCCGAGGATTCAGGGAAGAATAGGGATCTTGAAAGATCATCTGAATATCCCGTCTCGTTTTTCTCAGTTCTTGTTTGCCGAGTTTCATCAAATCTTTTCCATCAAACCAAATCTCGCCAGATGTTGGTTCTATTAAACGCGTGATAAGTCTACCTGTAGTGGTCTTGCCGCTACCTGTCTCCCCGACTAGGCTAAAGGTTTCTCCTTTTTCAACTTTGAACGATATGTCATCTACCGCATGTACGAATCCTTTACCTGTGGAGAAAACACTACTTTTCACAGGGAAATGTTTTGTTAGTCCGCTAATATTTAAAAGTGTGTCACTCATCTCGTTCACATCCTTCTAAAAGTCATTTCTAAAGCAAGCTATAAAATGTCCATTTTCATACTCTTTCAAAGGAGGAATTTCCTCTTTACAGCGAGTTTCAATAAAAGAACATCTAGGGTGGAAACGACATCCAGATGGTGGATTAGCCATATCAGGAACATCTCCAGGGATTGAGATAAGCTCGCTCCGATCTTTTTCTATTTTCGGTAAAGAGGCAAGCAACCCAATCGTGTAAGGGTGTTCTGGGGATGTAACTATTTTAATTTTATCTCCTAACTCCACGATCCTACCCGCGTACATTACGGCTATTCGATCAGCAAGATTTACTACCACACCCATATCATGAGTTATCAAGATAATGGATAGATTCAATTTTTCTTTTAAATCTTTGAAGAGAGCTAAGACCTCCGCTTGAACAATAACGTCCAACGCAGTCGTGGGCTCGTCTGCTATAAGGAGATCTGGGTTACAACTGAGAGCTATTGCAAGTAAAATACGTTGTCGCATACCGCCACTCAATTGGTGAGGGTAGTCATTGGCCCTTAGAGGAGCATCGGGTATTTGTACCAGCTTCATGAGTTCAACAGCTTTTTCGAGGGCTTCTTTTTTTTGCAGATTTTGATGTAGGATTATGGCTTCAGCTATTTGATCTTTTACCCTATGTACTGGATTAAGATAGGTCATAGGGTCTTGAAAACTCATTGATATCTTTCCACCGCGTATACGTCTCATATCATACTCTGTTATTTTAAGGAGGTCTAAACCTTCAAGTAGAACCTTTCCATCAACGATCTTTCCGGGTGGATCAGGAACTAACCGCATAATAGAACGAGCTGTAACACTTTTACCAGAGCCTGATTCACCCACAAGACCCAGTACTTCGCCTTTATTTACATTAAATGTAACCCCATCAACAGCCTTAATTATTCCATCTGAGACAAAAAACCATGTTTTGAGATTTTCTACTTGAAGCAGGGTTTCTTTCACTTCATTCATCTCTCTTTTAAGTGTGGATTTAAGGCGTCATTTAGACCATCCCCTAGAAGATTGAAACCTATAGCTAGGAAAGTTATGCAAAATCCCGGAAACAAAGATAGCCACCAAGCTATTCTAAACGCTCTCATAGACTCATTAAGAATCCAACCCCAACTAACGGCGTTTGGGTCTCCTAAGCCCAAGAAACTGAGAGAGGATTCAGTCATGATTGCACCTGATACCCTCATAGAAGCACTAACTATAGCCGGAAAGATTGCATTGGGCAGTATCTCTCGGAATATAATATGAAAGTCAGTAGCTCCAGAACCTTCAGCTGCCAATACGAAATCCATATTTTTAAAGGCTAGAAACTCAGCTCTAACAAGACGGGTCAGACCAGGCCATCCAGTGAGCCCCATGATCCACATAACATTCCATATATTGCTTCCAAACACGGCAGCTACGACTAGAATCATAAAGAAAGTAGGAAGCATCAGAAAAATATCAACGACTCTCATAATTAAATTATCAACTCGGCCTCCATAGAATCCAGCGATTGATCCCAGAGATACACCAATAAAGAAAGCAACACCCGTTGATAAGAAACCTATAAACAAAGAAGTTCTAGCGCCATACATCAAACGACTAAGTTGATCTCTTCCAAATTCATCTGTGCCTAAAATGTATTCTGATTGAGGTCGTTTGAATGGCGCATCTGGATCATAGAGATTCATATCGAAGGGATCATGGGGTGCTAGAAAAGGGGCGAATACAGCTATTATTAAAAAAAAGATAAAGATAAATAGTCCAAAAAGCGCAGCTTTATTCTTTTTAAATCTCACCCAGAATCCGAGGAGTCTGTCTTTTTGGAGTTTTATTGCATGAAATGTGGGGCTTCTTGGACTCATTGATATCTCACCCGTGGATCAACATAGGCATAAATTATATCGGCCAATATATTGAGAAGAATCGTTATAATAGCAATTACTAAAAAATTAGCCATAATTACATTATAATCTCTTCTAAATATTGAATCATAGATTAATCTACCCATTCCTGGCCATGCAAAAACCGTTTCAACAAGTACAGCACCGGTAAATAACATTCTCAATCTAAGCGTAATTACAGTCACGATGGGGATCAGGGCGTTTCTAAATGCATGCCTAAAGAGAATAGTTCTTTCAGAGCAACCCTTAGCCCATGCAGTTGTGATATAATCTAATTTCAATACTTCTAACATGCTGGCACGTGTATATCGTGTATATAATGCTATTCGCCCGATGCTAAGACAAGTTGCAGGGAGAACGAGGTGCCACATCATACTATATATCTTTTCCATACCAGTTGTTCCAATTGTGTACATTCCCGTGATCGGAAAGAGACCTAAATGGAGGCCAAAAATAAGCAAAAATAGAATCGCTAACCAAAAATATGGCATGTTAAAGGTGACTAAGGTTGAAACCGTTATTACATTATCAGTCAGAGAATAAACCTTTTTCGAGGCAATTATACCCAGTATTATCCCCGATAATTCTATGATTAAGGATGTGCCTGTAAGTAGAAGAGTGTTTCTAAGCGCTGGGATCATTGTCTTAATAACAGGTTGCTGAAAATAGAAAGAAAATCCAAATTCACCTCGCAGTAAATTGCTCATATAGATAATGAGTTGTTCGTGCATTGGCTTATCAAAACCATATTTAGCCTTGACCATATCCAAATAACCTGAGGGCACTCCCTCTAGACCAGATACCAAAAAGTCAACCGGATCTCCCGGCGCTAGCTGCATTATTACAAAATTTATGGTAATTATTATGAATATTAACGGAATAGCCTGCAACAAACGTGTTGCAACAATTTTTTTCATAACAATCCTCTAGGGTTACTGCCTCTTAATAAAGAAGGTATTAGTATTAAAATTCTTGCGCACAAAAAATGGGTTGTTAGTCTGTAGATTCTCCTACAGGGTTCATGGCCGGTCTAAAAAGCATTAATTTTGGGACTAAACCAGTATCTTGCGTTTGTCTTATTGAGGAAAAAACTCGTTCCTGATTAAACAATATTTACTGGTAATTATCACAAAATAAAATCTGATATTTAAACCCTAAGGAAAATCCAATTGTGAAGTTAATTTAAACTGTAGCTAGATATTTACTTATACGCGCTATTTTTTATTGTTTGTTCTCATTCAACATATATGCGCTACATCTTGGGCATTTAAACTGAGAGCATCTATAGATCCTAAGATTCTGGGCCTTCTTCCCGCAGTTTACACAAACACAATCGACGTAAGATAACCACAGACAAATTATAAAGAAAATTAGGGTGAAGGTAAAGATTTGGATAAACGGGGGCATGATAAATATATCCATAGCTGCCTCTGCCCTAGTAATGACATGCCCACTTGTAGAATTATAGTAAAGTCCCACAATTTGAAGGTTCAACAAACCCAGTCTCGATCGGAGCCCCAACATGGGATAGCGAATACTAGGGAATTTCTGCGTGTTATACAATGTGTTAGATGAGATGAGGTTAGAGGACCCAAGATAATTGTCATTAAATCCAGCTATTTCTTCACTATGTAGTAAGAATTTCACCTCATAGTTCACTTCCCTAGAGTAAACTGAGGTGAGTAAAGGTGGATCATGTAGTGATGTGCCGACAACCACGGTAAACTCTCCAATTCTAGAGGGATCACCTGAATCATAAGCGACTTGAATCGAGGAATTTACTCTTCCCAGAGCAACACCAAAAGGGTCGGTTAAATTAAAATCGGTAGAAATTAATTTGACATGATAATTCGGATGCTGGTAGGTGAACTCGAATAATAAGAGGGCGAATAATACTCCTAGAATTACGAGATAAAGGGTTAACCTCTTTTCCCTTTCCATAACCTTGCAGCTCTAACCTTCCTATAGTTATTCGGGGTAATTATCCATTAGGAGTTTCTCAAATATCACCGATCTACGTCTGATAGTGATTATCTCCAAGGCCAAAGAAGAAATTGAGAAGAGAGCAAATCCTAGTAGATAGGATTCAGTAGTAAATAATGTTCTCGGCAAAAATAGGATATAAAAGAAAAAGATAACAAGAGATGATAAAGTGAATGCAAAATAGAATATGTGCCTCATTTTGCTTCTATTATTTAACCAACTGAGATGAGTGATGACTCTGTCCAAAATACCCTCCTCTTGGATAATGTAAAGTCCCTCAATATCCTTTGTTATGAGTCCATCTCTCTCCATACAACGGAGATAAAACTGCATGTCTCCTTTATTCACCAAGAAAGGGTTGTTGTCAGGATCCAAAGGATGTTTTATCATGTAAAGATAGAGCTCGAGAGCAAGTCCTTTTAGCTTTATCTTAGTTCCATGAGTGTAAGAAATATCATCAAGACTCAATAAATTAGCTTCCTAGCCTACCTCAAGAAAAATCTAAATAAAAAATTTCCCTTAGTTTCAAATACACTATTCCATTTTGGATGTATTCAAGAAGGTTGTGAAAAGGTATTGGTTTTTAAGTACCAATATAGGCGATAGCGTCTATCTCAACCAACATCTTAGGGCTCACCAATGGAGCTCCCACAGTAGTTCTCGCAGGGGGAACATCACCGAAGAATGTGACGTAAACGCCGTTCATACTCTTAAAGTCAGTCGTGTCCTTTAGAAAGACTGAGCATTTAACAACGTCATTCATTGAGGAGCCTGCCTCTTCAAGGGCCGCTTTCACGTTCTTGAGAGTCTGTTCTGTCTGTTCCTCAACGGTTTCTCCTATTGTTCTAGTATCAGGATTGAAACCAGTCTGTCCAGAAACGAAGACAAAGTTACCAACCTTCCTGAACGTTGAATAGGGTCTTTTACTCATATTAATTACCTTCATATAAGCAACAGATTCAACTATTTAACAATTATTTCGTCAGTTAACGTGCATTTTCATTTAGGTTTTAATTGAACGATTGGCATTGTAACCTCTTTCGACTTTATTAATAAAATCCATAAAAGTAGGAAAAAATATTCATAAAGTTTAATATGGTAAAATTGAAAAAAGGAGTAATAATTCGGGAAACGCTATCCGTTTCAATCCTTCTGGGAGAAGGTAAAAAACCCTTTCTCCTTAAGGTCTTTAAAAAGGAGCAAAACATGCTCACCCTTTATCTGTAAACCATATTCGTATCCTACGGCAGCAGCAACCTCATCTATAGTGAGCTTCCCATCGGCAAAGTTTACAAATTCGTGGCTCAAAGGTCTTATTGAGTAGAAGTTGACGTCGGGATCGACTTCTTTCATCTTGTTGCACATCTCCCACCTAAGCTTGAACCCTGTTCGTACTACCTGGTTTGCACCCGGAACCTTTTTTGGAATAATCTTAGTAACATCGTATTTCATTTTTTCAGACCTCCTTTGAGAAAAGGGCTTTATAGCCGTCTATTTTCGCTTTCTCAACGGCCTTTGCCTCAAGTACGCCATTCATAAGTCCATCTAACTCCTTACGGAAAGAGGAATTATCCTCAAGAGCCTCTATCGATTCAAGAGCACCAAGAGTTCTATTTGCCAAATAATCAATCTTTCCCTTATGATGTTCACTTATATGGTTTATCTTGGCCACTGTTCCGGACACGGTGGTCACAGCATCCATTATTTCGCTGTATGCTTGGGTAGATACATGCATGAACCGGGACTTTCCCTTAGATTCTACAACTTTTGCTATGAACCTTGCCTCATTAGCGCCAGCATTGGCTAGCATCAAAGCCACGCTTGTTGTGACCTCACCGCACCGTTTCAAAACGGCGGGATCAAGCTTATCAGAAGTCATGAACTGGGTGTGGAAGTGTCTGGCGGGCCATGACATAAACAGAGGTGAGGGGACCATTAGTCGCATTAGCCGTGAGTTATCACTCCAAGGGGTATAAGGTACAGCGTTAAACCGGATTAATTGTATATCTTTTGTCTCGTCTTTAAAGGGAGGAAGACCATCCTTTGAGACCTTATCAATCGTGTCTATACAAAGGTCGTTGATGAATGAAGGAATTGATTCAGCAGATTTATACATTATAAGTGAAGAGCCACACTCATTCTGATCATTTCCCACACTGCAATAGACGAAAGCAGCGACAACTTTCTTCACATCATCAGGTCTGGCGGTGAGATATGAAGTTAAACCTCCACCTTCGGCGCCTAAGAGGAATTTTATTGTTCTTTTTGGTCGAGGGACCTTCCCCTGGGTTATTAGGGTCATTATGGCTCTTGCATTCTCGATCCATAATCCAACCCCTCCTGCACAATTAGCTCCAGGTTTAGTTCCTGAGCTATGAGCAACGAACCAGATTTCCTGCTCAGGCTTTTCACTACCTTCAATTACACCTACCAGCTCTTCTCCTTCCGCCTCATAATTTACAGCATCAATAAAAGCTTTCAGTTTTACAGGGCCTTTCTTTAACTGGGATCGGAGAAAAGTACCGTGCGTGTGAGAGATTACGAAGGCCCATCCGGTTTCTTCTCGAGAGGGTACCCTCAAAAGAGTTTGGGCATTAGGATGATTTTCCCGCGTTCTAACCGAGTTTGGATAAATCAGGTTGTCAGTAACAAGACCTATAGCGCCGTACTTTTCGACTGCGAGACGATATGCCTGGCTATTACCCTCTGCATGTCCATCTCCACTCGCTAAGGCTATCTTACCGTTGACATCTTTTCCTTGATAATCATCCTCGTTGACACCTGGACCTACATCAACTAATTCTGCCACTACTCCTTCAGGAGGTGTGGGTATACTCCAGTGTTGAATGCAGGTTGGTGACTCTGCATAAGATGTTATCCTCTTTTGAACAGGCTCAACAATATCTAAAATTGCGTCGTTCACGTCCCATCCGAAACATTTGAGCTCTTCAGTCCCATGTTCTTCAGAGGGATATTTTATAGTAAAGACACTATCTAGACCATATTCATTTAATTTTTTCTCAGAATAATGAATTGTTTCATGGATTCCAACGGAACCCGGGGTTCGCATAAACTGGGAAATATAATTTGCATGTTGCCAAGCCTTATGTCCCTCTAGTTCATTTTTAACGAGTTTTTGAATATAATTCACATTAATCCAAAAAAACGCAGTCCAAGGTATTATATAAAATTTTTTTTGAAATCGTGAATTACCATACGGTGTTAACAGTTAGAATGACTAAGAACCTACATGAACAGTTAATCAATGAGGAAAAGCTAATGAATAAACTCATTCTTGGGCTTTGAGCCAAATCGCGAGGGCTCCAAAGGCCCTCGCCCTATGGGAGATGGCGTTCTTCTCGTCCTTGTTCATCTCCCCGAAGGTGCTCCCATCTCCCTCCTCAGGAATGAAAATAGGGTCATATCCAAATCCGTTGGTCCCTCTTATCTCATCAGCGACTCTACCCCTCACTGTACCCTGGAAGATATGAACCTCACCGCTATTCCTAAAACCCACGCATGAATGGTACGCAACTTTCCGATTCTCTACCCCCTCCATTAGCTTCAGGATACCGGGGTTGTCAAGTTTTTGAAGTGTATAAGAGGAATATGGACCAGGAAAACCCCCGTAGTGATCGATAAAGATACCTGCATCCTCTATGGCGACAGGTCTCCCATCCTCTGGAAGATGAGTGAGGCTGTAAACCGTGATCTCCCTAGGGTCGTCGGACTGGATCTCAATCCGGTCTACCTTGATGTGGCCAAGTTCAATCCCGTACTCCGCCATGACCATCTTGGCCTCCTCAACCTTGAGGTTGTTCCCAGTTGCAAGCCAGATCTTATTCTCTTTCAACGTATCTTCCCCTTCTAGATATCTCTTCCATCCTAGACAGGGCTTCTTCTGCCTTGTCAAAGGTCTCCTTATACCCAGCCTTGAAGACAGTAAAGAGCTCCTTAGTGTAGTTATAGTGGGTGCTTATGAGCATCCTATACATCAGATTGAGGTCGACCCCTTGGCTCTCCACCTCGTCCGACATCTCCGCGAGGCCAAAGTCAATAAAGACCACTCTGGCCCCGTTATGTATAATGTTCGACGTAGTTAGATCGCCGTGGGCAATTCCGGCTCCATGAAGTAGCCCGGTCTTCCGACCTATTTCCCTGAAATATCGGGCTCTATCCTCTGGACTAATTATATCCAAGATATCTCTGAGCGTCTCACCCTCGATGTACTCCATCACTATCTGGGCTCCATCGGGGTCGACCCTATAGATCAAGGGCGTGGGAACTCCTGCCTCCTTAGCATGGTGGATGATGGATGCCTCCCTAATGGTCCGGGAACGCCTGATCGCAATGTCAAGCTTAGTCACCCGGTATCTCTTCTCCCCCCTCCTCTTGATGATAGCCTTGATTCCGTTCCAGTTTGGATCTAGAAGGATATCAGCTTCAGCCCCTTTCGAGATGAAGGTTAGCTTCGCCATGGCACCTCCACCCTGTCTAGCCTCCACATTGGGTCGATATGGCTCTTATTTATAGGAGTCGTAACACCGCTCCGGAAAGCGATCACCCCCGTCCACGCGATCATGGCCCCGTTGTCTGTTGCATAACGTATTGGGACAAATTTTGGGGTGGCACCGTGCTCCTCAGCGATGCTGTCGACCATAGCCCGCAGTCTATTGTTTGCCCCCACCCCCCCTGTAAGGAGAAGTTCCTGCTTCCCCGTGTGGGCAAGGGCCCGCTCGGTAACCTCTCCCAGCATACTGTAAGCTACTTCTTGGAGACTGAAACATAGATCCTCGAGCCTCCACTTCCCCGTTCTAAACGCCTTAGTGACAGCTGTGAGGAGCCCACTATAGCTCAGGTCCATACCCTTCACCACATAGGGAAGGGGTATCAAGGTTCTCCCATCCAGGGCGAGCTGCTCCACTGCAGGCCCCCCGGGGTAGGGAAGTCCAGCCTCCCTAGAGAATGTGTCAAGACAGTTCCCAATAGCAATATCTAAAGTCTCACCAAATATCCTATAGTACCCTGATTCAAATCCAGTAACAAGGGTGTTCCCACCCGAGACATAGAGGGAGAGAGGATCCACAGCCCCCGTTGTGAGACGACCGATCTCAATATGGGCAATACAGTGATTCACGCCTACGAGTGGAACTCCAAGTCTGGCTGCGAGAGCTCTGGCCGCGGTGGCTCCTGTGCGGAGGGATGGCCCCATTCCTGGTCCCTGGCTAAAAGCGATATAGTCAAGGTCACGAGCGACGATGCTTGCAGTTTCCAGAGCCTCAGAGAGGGTTTCTCCCATGACCCTTGCGTGATGGCGGGCAGCCTCCCTAGGGTGGATTCCGCCTTTCTCGGGAACATGGGTTGTTATCACGTTGGCTAGGATAACCCCGTCGGATCTTACGACCCCTATACCGAGGTTGTCAGCAGTTGATTCGATGCCCAGGCAGGTCTCTACCCCTAATTCCGCCACCTTCGTAGGGTACTTAACGAGGACGTTAAAAAACTATGGCTGAGGGTTAGGTGAGCTGTTTGATGTAGCTAAGTTCTGAGCCAGCCCCTCCGACCACAGCACGATAGAGGCTTCTCTTCCCCTCGACTCGCTCTAGGATGCCGAAAAACTCGATCCTATCCCCTGTATAGAACATATCGGCGTACAGCCCCTCAAAGGAAACGACCTCCGAGACATCATAACTGGAATCAGTCTCCACGTCCTTCAAACGGTAAATAGAAGGGAGATAAAGGGCTTCTGAGGCGTCAGCGACCGTGGCGCAACCTCTCACGCTCCCTAGGGATGAATAAGTGCACTCCCCGTACTCCTCATCCACCTCTTGGTTGGTCATTACGGGATGGATTGAAAAGTATGTGCCCACGTACATCCCATAGTTCCACCTTCTATCGGCAAACTTTATGAGATCCCTAAAGCTCAAGGGAAATCTCTCCGCCCTCTTTTTGCTCCACGCCTCCTTCTTAGAGGCGTTGAAGGACTGGATCACTCCGTCGTTCCGCTTTATCTCCCTGAGGCCTTCCTTAAGAGCTATAGAAGCCTTTTGACCATACACGGTTAGATCGATATCAGAGAACTGGGCATTATGACTTCCAGTCAGGATCGAGCCGGTCACTCCAAGGTCCCTTTTCTCTAGATCAGCAATGCCCAAGAGAAGTTTGACGAGATCTCTGAGTTTAGATTCAAGCCCATCACTGGGTTTCTCCATGATGGAGGCGAGGCGATCCTTAGGCCTGTAATAGGTCTTGATCCTATATCTAGGCACAGAAGAAACGATGATGTTCCTAACAGGGCAATTAAAGAGGTACTCAGAGTGGATCTCCCTCAGGTAATCGTAGGTTCTCTCGACCTGGGATACATGATAATAGGATAGCACCCTGGAGTAATATGTATCTCCTTTGCGCCACTTACCCTCAGGGTCAGGGACATATTTGAGATAGGCTGTGACTTGATCAGGGGGATGAAGATATCCTACCACGCAAAAGAGGAGGCCCTCAATGGTCTTTATGAAGTCCCGGTCCTTAGGCCGCTCCATTCTCAAAAAGGTTTGATTTCCTAGCGGATAAGGCTAGCGCCAAACGATCCGAAGTAATTTTAACCTCCAGTCAAATGAGAATCACAGTCTAAAGATGCCGGCTAATCTTCCCCCAAACGCCAAAGCGAAATGGAACGAAGTTACGCTCACCAAAAACCCCGAGGTCCGCCTCCAACTTATGGGGGAATTTATCTCTCTAGTCCCAAAGCACAAGGGTACTGAGAAGATGTGCTCCCAAGTTAAACGCCAGATGGCCCAACTTAGGGAGGATATTGACGAGAAAAAGAAGGCGGCCAAGAGACGGGGTGGACCCTCCTACTTTGTGGAAAAGGCGGGGGCAGCCCAGGTCGCAGTTGTGGGCCAGACCAACTCGGGGAGGAGTAGCCTCCTAAGGGCTGTGACCAACTCCTCAGTAGAGTCCACCCCATGGCCTTTCTCAACACGGGTGCCAACCCCAGGGATGCTTCCATACAAAGACATCCAGTTCCAGCTAGTAGAGATACCCCCCATCGTTGAAGGATCTTCAGAGGGGAGATCGGACGGGTTCCAAGTTCTCAGCGCCACAAGAAACGCCGATGGAATTATCATTCTCGTGGACCTCACGAACAACCCAGAGAGCAACCTCCTTACTGTGATCCGAGAGCTCGAGAACTCCCGGATTCTCACTGAAGAGCCTAGGGGTGAGGTGGAGATAATCCGAAGGGGACACGGTTCAGAGCTCCAGTTCATCTGGGAGGGAGAGCTCAACGGCTGCACTCCCGACGATATTTCCGCCCTCCTGAAGGAGTATAAAATCCGCTCGGCATTGGTCAGAATAAGGGGCCAGGTGACCTTAGATATTGTAGAGGACGCCATGTTTGGGAATGCAGCGTATAAGCCCACCTTGGTCATTGCGAACAAGGCGGATCTCTCGTCGGACCTTGATGTAGTCAAAAGCATAAGGACCTCCGCCGCCCCTCTAGAAGTAATAGTGGTCTCGACCAAGACTCCGGGGGTTCTCAGAGAGACTTTAGGTGCTAAACTTTTCGATCTCCTCGGTATCGTCAGGATCTATACCAAGCAGCCAGGAAAACCTTCGGCAGTCCTACCTATTGTGGGACTTCGAGGGATGAACGTAGGGGACCTCGCAAAGATCATACATAGTGACTTTTATAATAGGTTCAAATATGCCCGGGTCACTGGCCCTAGCGCAAAATTTGAAAAAGGGCGGGTAGGTATCGATCACGTCCTTCAGGACGGTGATATCGTCCAGTTTCACACTTAAACTCCTTAAAATATTATGGGACCACGCCTTTATTACTAGTCAATATCCTCTTTTGGACGGCAGGAGCTACCTACAAGTATCACCTTTCTTCTAGGGTAGATGATGTAACCTCCTCGGGAATGCCTCTAGTCCTGAGGTTTTCCCCCAAGCATAGATATATTTCGCGTTACATTTCTATCACGGAGATTGTCTCAATGGCCTTTTGGCGTAAAAATGGCCCAGTTTTAGAGGGTGCACATCTTTAATCTAGTACGCCGCACACGAAGCGTATGTGATTTTGCTCTCCACGGCATCTAAGGCTTTGTCTGGCAGCCTTTCACAAACACAGGATATTTCATAGTTTCACTTATAATTATATAGATTCCCTCGTATAATCCTCAGTTGATGCGCTGAGAGTCAATTCGTCCACCCTTGCGAGTGAACCACTCACAACACAGTATACTAATCAAACATTATTATAATATGGTTTATATACTGGAGTCAAACTGTTTGAGAGAGGTGTTTATTTGAGAACAGAAGTTTCCCAAGCACTTAGTGAAGTTCGCCCTAGACTCCAAATGGACGGAGGAGACGTAGAGCTAGTCGAGATTGATGACGGAGTAGTTAAAGTTAGGCTTTTAGGTCACTGCGCTGGTTGCCCCATGTCCCAGATGACCGTTAAGATGGGCATAGAGAACTACCTTAAGAAGAAAGTGCCCGGAGTAAAATCCGTAGAGTCAGTCCAGTGAAATCAGTGTTGGCGCATATCACACGCGGCCTACTGTTTTTTCTGCATAACCTCCCCATGAGCTTAAGGATGTTCCGCCAGATTACTGAGTCGGAAAATTTTTTATCAGTATTTATCCAACCTAACTAGATCTGAATGACAAGAGAAAAAGTTGGAGACTTCCGGTTTGGCAATGAGACCCATAAGCTCATGCTGGGGGATGGTCTATATCTTGTGACTAAGGGAAAAGATAGACGGGTCAATGCAATGACCATCGGCTGGGGGTTCATTGGGACCATGTGGAAGAGACCTTTTTTCATTGTCGCGGTTAGACTCTCTAGGCACACATACAGGCTAATGGAAGAATCCGATAGTTTTACGGTCTGTCTCCCTTCGAAGGGAATGACCGACGCTCTGGATTTCTGTGGAACAGAATCAGGGAGAGATCATGACAAGCTCCAGGAGCTAGGGTTAACAGCCAAAAAGAGTTTCCTGGTCGCGGCGCCCTATATTGAGGAGTGCCCTGTGCACTATGAGTGCAAGATTTCGTTTAAAACTATAGTGCAACAAGGGGCCCTTTCAGAAGAAATTGAGGCTGGCGTCTATCCCAACCGAAACTATCATATTCTCTATTATGGCGAAATCCTGGGCGTCTATGCTATAAAGGACGCTGAGCAAAAACTTCCTTGATTTGATCCATGCTGTAATCCTCGCAGTTCAAATCATGACGTGGGTGGAAATGGTTATCCACATATCATACAATTAGGGTCGGGGAACTGTTTTGAAAGTGGTCTCGAGTGTTTTGGACCTCATCGGTAACACACCGATGGTAAAATTGAACAGAGTCACAGGTGACGGCATCGGTGATGTCTTTGTAAAATGCGAATATATGAACCCCAGTGGGAGTCTAAAAGACAGGATCGCTCTAGAGATGATCCGAGCGGCTGAAGCTAAGGGTAAGTTGAAACCCGGATATACCATCATGGAGGCGAGCACAGGGAATACAGGGACCGCGATGAGTTTTGTGGGAGGTTACCTAGGATACAACGTAGAGGTTTACATGCCAGAAGGAATGACCAAAGAGAGAATACGCCTCATGGAAAGCTATGGTGCCGAGGTCCACCAACTCAAGCGAGAGTCTAACTCTGAGGATGAAAGCATCGCGGGGGCTGAGGTGGAGATAGGAACGAGGATGAGATGTCTAGAGCTGGAAAAAGCTAGGCCTAATACTTGGTGGGCCCGCCAGTTCAGCAACCCCGCTAATACGAGGGCGCAATTCAAAACAGGACAGGAGATCTACAAACAGATGGATGGCATGGTAGACGCGTTTGTGGCTTCTATCGGGGTCGGCGGCACCCTCTTCGGCGTAGCTAAGGCACTAAAAGAGAGGAACCCGGATGTGCGTATTGTTGGCATTGAGCCCGCATCCGCAAACTTCCCCATTAGCGAGGGGCATTTCAGGATACCGGGTTTCGGGAACGAGATAACAGGGGGCATTATCGAAGAGATGATGGATAGTGGCATCGTAGATGAGGTTGTCAAAGTGACTAACCAGGATGCTATCAAGATGTCAGACAGGCTTGTCAGGGAGGAAGGGCTATTTTGCGGGATTTCCTCTGGTGCCAACGTTTATTATTCCCTAAGGGTCGCCGCAGAAATAGGTCCAAAGTGTAGAGTCACTACGATACTCCCCGATAATAGAGACAGATACCTATCCGAGAAAAAATATACGACCTAACGCACAAACAAGAAATATTAGTAATAACTGCAAAGTTCCTGAGAATAATACCAACGGAATCCTGAAGAAACTAGTTGAGCGTGAAAAGTCAACGCACGCGCGAAAAATTGCACTCGGTTCCTCTTAAGATAATGATTCTCTAACCCGCTAATATTGTATTCATACGCGCTAACTCAGTAGCGCTACTATCTCCTTATCTGATGCGTTCCTAGTTATTTCTATGACCTCATCTAGGGGTTGCAGATGGTTCATATTCACCCGCCTGCGTCTAACCCCTGTAGCCTCGAGGGGTCCTGTAATCATCACATAGTTCCTGTCGATGACGTCAACTATGACGCAACGGCTTCCCGCTTCACGACCCGTTAGTTTCAGGCAGATCCGACCAATATCCATCGCCGACATCAGAAACACTTCAAGCAATATTCCTCAACGACACTTTTAAGGATTCGCGCAATTGCATCGATATCGAAAAGCTCTGTATTGATGATAATATCATATATTGAGAGATCTTCAAGATTTACCTTGTAATATGCCCTGAACCTCTTCTTTTCGCTTTTCTCCCTTGCCACAGTCTCTTTTTCGGCTTCCACATACGAGATATTCTCTCGGTTCGCAATCCTTTTGATCCTCTCATTGAAGGAGACCAAGAGAAAAATTCGGATATCCGGGTCCTCTGCCATCCATCCTGCGAGAGTGGCATCTATCACAACTCCAAGCTTCTTGGATTCATCTTTGGCTCTCTGGTCAATCATTCGGTCTATCTCAGGATCCTCTTCGGTGAATCGGGACATATCCTCGAGGCCTATGCCCCTTTCTTTGGCTATCTGCCTAAAGATGGTGCCAGATGAGACATATCTCAGACCAAAGGCCTCGGCGAGCCTTGTCGCCTGGGTTGATCGCCCTGAGCCATGGTACCCGCTGACCGTTATTACGAGTTCCTCGACCTTTTTTGGGGCGCCCTTCATCTTGAAGCACTATTATTCGCGGTCATCTGGATCAATCTCGAATGTGAGACCAATAATTCTAGATAGGACGATATTCACCGAGATTGAGCAAAGGAGATACCAGTTTCCTATAATGAGGTTCTCTGGGAAGAAGGGTACTTTGAAGGGCATATAGGCGACGATAGTCTTTCCGAAGAAGCTGTTGAGGACCTGCCAGATGAGGATAAAGGGGATCATAACGTATAGGGTTAACTTCATCCTCCCGCTAGATGCTTTCTGCTGCTCTTTCATGAGATCATTTTGCTTTTTCTGAGCTTGAGATATTCTCCTCTGATTTCCGGTCTTCATCGCCTCCATGAGTTCCTTACGGGCCCGTGAGGACTCGACCATCATCTTACGGTACGCTGGAAGGTCCATGGATCTCTTATTGGCGTAGCTCATCACCATGTTGACCACAAGGGTAAGCACCAGTATGAATATAGGGGCGTACGGGGGCTGCCTTAGGAAATCTATGTTAGTTGATACGAGGCTTCCGATTGTGCTCATCATTCGGATTCTCTTCAGCCCTCCATCACATCAATGAAATAAAAAGATGACCCCCTAGGGGAACATTTGACAGTAGCTCTTCCAGCTCAGACAGATGGTCCTCGGGTGAGCCGCCCGCGGTTCGTCGAGCTTCCCTACAACAGTCGATCTTGGGGCCCCGATAACGTTATCCGGATCAGAGTATGCCAAATCAGAGATCTCCTTCATAGCCTCGATAAACTCGTCGAGGACCTCCAAAGGCTCAGTCTCCGTGGGCTCAATCATGAGGGCCTCAGGAACGATAAGGGGGAAGTAGGTTGTAGGGGCGTGTAGTCCATAGTCAAGAAGCTTCTTGGAGACGTTTAGTGCCCGTACTCCGGTATCCTCGTTCATCTTCTCAGCACTCAGCACGGCCTCATGCATCCGAGGCTTCCCATCCGCGAAAGGCAAGGAATAACCTCTGACATTCTTTAGCTTAGCGGCAATATAGTTAGAGTTAAGCACCGATAGCTCCGAAGCCTCTTTGAGCCCCTCCCCACCCATTGTGACCATGTAAGTATACGCTCTAAGCATTGGACCCACGTTCCCATGGTAACCATGGATCTTTCCTATGGTTTTGAGACGATCCCAATCCAAGGTATAAATCCCTTTGCTCTCAATGATGTCAGGCACTGGTAGATAGTCCTTAAGAAAAGACTTCACACCAACAGGACCGGATCCAGGACCCCCTCCGCCGTGGGGCGTGCTAAAGGTCTTGTGGAGATTGATGTGGACTACGTCGAATCCCATGTCCCCTGGGCGACACTTTCCCATGATGGCATTAAGATTCGCACCATCGTAGTACATGAGTCCCCCCGAGTCGTGGACAATCCCCGCTATCTCGAGGATGTTATTGTCAAAGAGACCTAAGGTGTTTGGATTAGTGAGCATGAGCCCTGCGGTCTGGGGGCCAACGACGCTAGAGAGAGCTTCCAGATCAACACCCCCGTCAGCATTAGATGGAATCTCAATAGTCTTAAATCCAGCCATTATAGCTGTCGCTGGATTGGTGCCATGGGCCGAGTCGGGGATGATAATCTCAGTCCGTCCCTTTAAGTCGCTCCTGTCGGCGTGGTATGCTCTAATCAAAAGGACTCCAAGGTACTCCCCGTGAGATCCAGCTGCGGGTTGGAGACTTGCATCATCCATCCCCGTTATCTCAAGATATCCCTGCTTCAGCCCGTGCAAAATTGCGAGGAGTCCCTGTATCGACGCCTCGTCTTGATCAGGGTGAATTCCTGTCACCTTTGGGTGGCCTGCTAAGACTTCGTTGATTACTGGGTTGTACTTCATTGTGCAGCTGCCGAGAGGATAAAATCTGCCTGAGTTTACGCCATAGTTCATCTGGGATAGGTGGATAAAGTGGCGTAGAACCTCTAGTTCAGAGACTTCGGGAAGCCCAGGGGGCTTATCTCTCAGCATCCCTTTTGGGACGAGACTAGTGACCTCTCCTAAGATGTCTTGAATTTCTGGCTCTAAAGCAGGGACGCTAAATCCCATCCTCTTCTCTCGGGTCAGCTCAAAGATGATCGGTTCATCCCAATTAGCTTGGTTGAATCTCCTCATGATTATCCCTCCAGGATCTCCTCGAGGGTGTTTGCCAATAAATCAATATCTTCCTTGGTATGGCTTTCCGTGACACAAAAAAGCGCAGTTTCCCCTAAGCTGGGAAACTCCCCCACAATTGACTTACCACCTTGGAGTCGGTTATCAAGAAGACCCTGGTTGATCTCTTCGACTGTCTTATCCCTGAATTGGACAGTAAAGTCCTTGAAATGGAAGCCATTGAACACCGGAGAATTAACTCCGGGCAGCGCGCCCAGTCGCTTCATAGCGTAATGAGCCCTCCCGGCAACAAGCTCTGCAAGGTCCTTAATTCCTTGGGGCCCCATGAGGGACAGGTATACTGCACTCGCCAAGGCATTGAGAGCCTGATTGGAGCAGATATTACTCGTCGCCTTCTCCCTTCTAATGTGCTGTTCCCTCGTTTGAAGGGTCATGGTGAAAGCCCTCCTCTCGTTTTCAAGAGTCTGAGTCACGCCGATCAGTCTCCCTGGCATTTGCCTGATGATTTTGGTACCACTTTTACAGGCAATTATGCCGAGGAGGGGACCTCCGAAGTTCATATGATTGCCGAGGGGCTGGCCCTCGCCAATGACTATATCTGCCCCGTAATCACCTGGAGGCTTTATCAAGCCTAGGGATATGGGGTCCACGCCAACCACGAAAAGGGCCTTGGAATCATGGGTAATCTCGGCAATCGCCTCAACCCCTTCCTCAACAAAACCAAGATATGATGGATTCTCTATGTAAACGGACGCGGCGTCACTGCCGATTTTCTCTTTGAGATCCTCTAAATCAAGCTGTCCACTTGTCTTATCATAGTCCACTTGGGTTATCTCAATGTCCGCTGGGGCAGTATATGACTTGAGGACGGAGAGTCTTCTGGGGCTGATTATATTGGGTACAATTACCCTGCTCCTGCGTGTTAGTCGACAAGTCATGCGGGAGGCTTCGCCAAGGGCTGTGGCCCAATCGTACATTGATGCGTTAGCGACATCCATGCCTACGAGTTCGCAGACAAGACTCTGATACTCAAAGATAGCCTGGAGTATACCCTGGCTGATCTCGGGCTGGTAAGGAGTGTAGCTGGTGAGAAACTCGGCTCTGTGGACGATCTCATCGACGACAGCTGGGACGTAGTGGGGCCAGACGCCTCCCCCTAAGAATGGGGGGGCTGCAAGACTCCAGTTCCTCTCAAGGAGTCTCGAGACGTGCGTTTTCACCTCAGCCTCGGTAAGTGGCCCAGGTAACTTGAGGTCTCTTTCGAATCGTAGGTCATTGGGGATGTCGAAGTATAGGTCGTCGATGGACTTTATCCCGATCTCCTCCATCATTTTCTCCTTGATATAAGAGACGCTATTGGGCAAATATGGATGAGGCTTATTCATTAGCAATTCTCCTCTGGTTACGGTTCATCACTCCTTATCCCCTTTAATAATGTTAGCTCAGAAAGATTGTTCTGAGAGAGGCTTGCCTCACTTTTTAAATCTTGGATATGTTTCATTAATCTGGAATGGTGTATTCCGTGAAGAGACCCAAGGCAATAACGATAATTCTTTTGGCTATGCTTAGTGCCTCAATACTGTCTTCTGAGGCCTATAGAGCCTATGGTCAAACAGTGGTCCCAGTTGTTGATGTAGAACGAAGTGTAAAGGTTCTCAATGGAGGAGTTTTAATCCTTGAGGACCTATATACACTATCCGCCCCTGAAGGATCAGAGGTCTTGATCTCAGATTTCTGGGTCGGGGCCTCAGATACGTTTACCCCTGAGAGATCAACCTTCGAGGTATGGAGGTCAGGTAGCTGGAACCAAATACAAGCATTGCCTCAAGTAATTCAAAATGAACGGGGCTCTATATTTGAATTGGCGGTTCCTATGACTTTAAGAACTGGAACATCTATGCGAGTTAAGACGTCATATCTCGCTCTGGATAGTGTAGGCGGTACAGGTTCGTCTTATGCGATAGTTTTACCTTTTTTTCCTATTATTGATTATAATATCTCTCAATATCAGATGGACGTTGAGCTTCCCCCTGGCGCTATTTTTGAACGCGTTGCTTCTCCTATAAATATGACTCAAAACGAGATTGATGACCGTTGGAATATAAATTACGAGGGCGAGAATATTCCAGCGCATTCTAAGGTATTCGCTAGCATTTTCTTCACCCATTCACCTGAGGACGACCTGATTATGGTAGTCGAGAACGTATCCCGGAGCATCACTATCAAGTCAAGCAGTCTATTAATTGAGGATACTTATGCCATAACTAACAAAGGACCCGTTATCGCAAAGTTCCCCCTAGAGCTTCCTCTTGACGCATCAAACATTAAAGCACGAGATGGGGTTGGTCCAATTTTGACCCGTATTATGGACTCAAACTGGTCTAAAGAGGTAACAGTCATTAACAGATCCCCAGTTAAACCAGGAGATAGATGGGTCTTCACTATATCCTACACCACGGACACCAATAATTACGTCTCCGCAGCAGGAGGTGCATCTCATATAGCTTATCCTAACATAAATTTACCTCATTTCATAAGGGAACTCAATGTAACGGTCAGTGTCAATAAGCGCGATATCGTTGGCCTCACATATACGGATACACTCTTATCGGAGAGACCAACTATCGGGACTGAGATCCCTCCAGGCTCTCTCACCCCATCCCTCAGGCTCATCGCCATCATCGCGGGTCTAGGATTAGTCGTTGCAGTCATAGTCTTCAAGAAACGACGGGAAAAGCCAGCTCAAAATAAAAGGGATACCAAAGTCAACAGTCCTAACCTCAAAGAGTTTGTCAAGAAGCAGCGTGAAAGAATAAACCTTCTAAAAGCGCTTGGATCTCTTGAAGAAGAAAAGAGGGAAAAAAATGAATATGAGAGACTTGCGGCGGAGTATAATCTAGGCATAAGCAAACTCTCAAAATACCTCAAACAATTGGCAGTTACACTCACTGATGTGCCAGAACTCTCCGAGGCTTTAAGAGAGATGAAGAACGTAGAAGCAGAGCTCACCAGGATCACTACAGACCTCAAAAGTCTAGAGGTAAGGCGGAGAACCCGTCGAGTCTCTAAAGGAGACTATGAAAGACGCAAAAGAGACAGAATCCACAGGAGAGCGCTAGCGATCAAAAAGATGGAGAAAGCACTAGAATCCCTAGGAGACTAATAAAAAAAGACCACACCTTAATCTTTTAATATTGTAGATTTCTAGTAGTCAGGACTCCATTAAGGAGATAAAAGGATGCCATACGTGACTTTAGATCCCGACACATGCACAGTTTGTCAAAACTGTCTCAAGGGATGTCCTATGGGGGTTTTTGCCGAACAGATGGATGTAATCGCCGTCATTGAACCAAATCAGTGTATCATCTGCAGAGCCTGCGAAGCCTTATGCCCGCACGGTTCGATAGTAGTGGAAGACTAAATCTAGACTTATCTTAAGTAGAGGTTATCTGTACAATTTTTGTTCCTACTTGTTATGAAGATTTTTATCCCAAACTAGATATAGCTCTAGCTAATGGATACCACCCTCAACGATATTAACCACATCAATGCTTTTGACGAGTCGGGAATGCTGAAGGTTCTGGAGAGGTTTCCAGAGGATTGTCACGCGGCAATTATTCGGGCTCAAAAAGTCCCGCTAGGAAGCATATCCAGCAAGAGATTCAGTGAGGTGGTGTTCGCTGGAATGGGTGGCTCATCTCTTGGGGGGAAACTCATTATAGACTGGCTCTGGAAGGAGTGTGATGTTCCGTTGGTTCTCTCCCGGGGTTATCATCTCCCCTCATTTGTTAACGATGAAACCCTGGTATTTACTGTTAGCTACTCAGGCAACACGGAAGAGACTCTGAGCATGCTCTCTGAAGCGTTAAGAGTAGGCGCGTCTACTATAACTGTTACATCCGGAGGCACCATGGGTAATATTGCTATGGAGAATGGTCTCCCTATGATCCCCCTTCCAAAAGGGTATAGACCGAGGAGCGCGATCCCCCACCAGTTCTTCAGCTTGGCTACTACGATGCACAAGCTGGGCTTCATTAAGCGCTTGTGGGTTGAGACCTCGGAGGCGTTGAAGACCATAGAATCCCTTAGGGATGAGACCTCGATAGACGTTCCAATAGATGAGAATATTGCGAAAAAAATTGCTCTAAGGCTTCGTGATAAAATGCCTATTGTGTACGGTTCCTCGCTTCTCGAGGGTGTTGCTTACAGGCTAAGATCACAGTTAAATGAGAACAGTAAAGTCCCCTCAGGATCGGGAAGTTTCCCTGAGGCCTTCCACAACGCGGTTCTTGGAAGCGAGGGTCATTCTAAGGTCCTAGAGAATCTGGCCATATTGCTCCTTAGGGATAATGAGGATAACGATGGGATAAATATAAAGATTGAAAAGTTCAAAGAGTGTTTCACACCCAAGGTCAAGGAGATAATCGATCTGGAAGCGAGAGGCTCTGGCAGGCTCTCCAAGATTCTCTCCCTCGTTTATCTCGGCGATTATATCTCAACATATCTAGGGGTTCTTTATGGTCATGACCCCAGTACTAACTTGTCAATTGACAAGCTGAAAAAAGTATGAGATAGATTTCTTATCGCAATAAACCCGTTTTCCTGTCAGTAAAAGCACCTTCACAATTATTAGTAAAGGCTGACTTTTGGATGGTCACTGGTCGGTGCTATACTTCTTGTTGTCTTCCAAGGTATCCGAGTCTTTTGTCTCACAGTACTCTAGGGGAAATAGAGTAAATCTAAGAGGGATTAAGAATCATTTCTCAATGCAACTTAGCTCTAGTTTCCTGATCTCAATTGTCATAATTCCTACTGCGCGCGTTTGTACTCATCTTTACGCTCGTTAATAGAATTAAGCAAGCTTTACACCCCATTTATTCATGAATGCTATCTCATCGAGACCTTTTTTGGTCTTCTTTAACGTTTTATCTTCTGAGTATCCCACAGGGAGGATGGCTTCCAACTTAAAGCCTTGGGGGGCTTTGAGTTCAGCAAGGGGAAGCTTAGGGTTCGACGGGGTGTACGTAATAGTGCTTAGCCCACGTTCCTCCAAGGCGAGGATTAAGTGCCCCATGGCAATCCAGATAGACTCTCTAGCATATTGAGTTGAAACATTCATGAGAACAGCGATAAGAATAGGCGCCTCTTCAAGAAAGGGTTTTTCGTGGCTGAATCCGTGGTTTAGAAGCCACTCCCTGAAGTCTCCCTTTATTTTAGTGTAGAGAATCTGCTCAGACTTTTCAGAGGCATCTCTGATCCGCTTCTTAAGGTCTGGCTCAGTTATTATAATGAACCTCCAGGGTTGCCCGTTTGCTCCAGAGGGGGCCTGGCGCGCTACTTTAAGTGCGTAAAGGATGTCATCCATAAGTACCTGTTTAATAGAGAACTTTCTCACTGACTTACGCCTGGTGGCTAGTTCGAGGACAAGTCCTCCCAAGGTTGTTTTACTCATGGGATGATAGAAACGCAGGAAATCCATAAAAGGATTCTCGCACGGATTTTGTCCTTACGCGGAGGGACCTAATATTCCGTCAAATCCCCATTCCTGGTTGGATGCCACTCCTTGGTCAGCTCTGGATATAGCGCAGCTAGGTTGTACTCGTGGGAAAGTTTCAACTCAGATAAATCTGGTGCTATAACATAAAAGACTCGCCAATCATCTGCGAAGCCTACGTTTTTCGCAGTACGGACCCCTTCTGTCTCATCAATTCTCCGACTCTTTCCCCTTTTGCATTTTTTGCCAGTCGAGGACACTAAGGGAACCCATTTGACCTGCTGGGAGCTGGTTTTCTCCGAGTGCCTGAACTACGGTGGGAATATGATTCCTGTTTAGTAAAATGAAGTTTCTCTGTAACTCTATGAGTTGTGTCTTTAATTGGTTAATCTCGTTTTGAGTTCTCTTTAATTCCTCTGCTGTTCTAGTATCCTCTAATCCAAGGACTTCATCATATAGTTCCTTGTATTTGCCTCCGAGGATTCCGTTATTTTTGGCTGTGTATGCGCCATCATTATTTCCAAGGCTTTTCCCTGCATAGCGTTTGCCATAATCTTTCAATCCTTGCGATGTCCACGCATTCAAGAAAAATTTTCTGAAACTGTGTGCTGTGATCCGTATCCCGTTTTGTCGTAATTTCCTTGAGTGGTTGATGAAGACATTTGTGATAGCTGTCTTTTGCATGGCTAGACCAGCTTCTGAACCCTTTCTACTTATTTGCTCGCCTCGCCTTGGACCTCTGGTGATTCGCATTTTACCTCCTTTAGTAGAAGCAATGGTCCTGAAGATTGGACCTGAAATATTATTCCCAATGTAGTCTTTCAGAGCCTGAATTGATTCTGGTCCTAAACAGACATATGCGTTTACACCTGTCTTCTTGGTGCGTAGCGGTTTAATCCAATACCTGAATTCACGCCCTCGTGAATCATGATCAATACGCATTCCATTGAAATAACCAACCGTCAATTGAGCGAGATCTGATACTCTGAGACCTGTATCCTTCGCTGTAAGGATCAAGGCTCGTAATCGATAATCGTTTCCTGCTGTTTCGAGAAGGTGTCGTATCTGGTCTTTTATTATGAGATTTACATCATTCGCCTCGACACTTTTTCCCTCGTCACGAGGTAATTCTGATAATCCATTCGCTCTAAGGAATCGATTCAAGGCTTTTTTATAGTTTTTAGCTGTGTTTGGATTGAGTCCTTTATTCTCTATGAGGTGCTTCCTAAAATCTTCAAAAGCCATCCTTAGAGCCAGCTTATCGCCGCTTTCTCTTGAGTCTTGATTTACAGATTCAATTGCATATAGTTCGTTGGGGGAATCTCCAAGGTATTTGCAGAATTGATCTAACTGCATCAAATATCCGTTCCGAGTTTTTTCAGAAACATTACCCAATGAGAATTCAAAATTCTCTAAAGGCGTTTTATTCTCCGAATACTCCTTTAACCCTATCAATATGTTTAAAATTGCGTCCAATATTTAAGAATAATGATATACGGTATGGTCGTCGAGGTGGACGATACCCGTATTTGCGGGCGTTAATCAGGTTGGGGCGACTTGTTGGGCGGCGCCGTCGTGGTAATGCGCCGGGTCGGAACGGGGGAATCCTACTCTGGAGAAATATCCATTGATCTATTTCAGGGCAAAACATTCAAGAGCAAGGAGTATCTTGCTCAAGCCCTCCGGGTGGTAGCTGAGGGTATGGAAAAGCTCCTTGTTTCCAAAGAAGAGCCAATACACATTTGCTCAGGTTATATTCTCTCTAGGGCAAAAGAGGCTATGATCAACGAGGGCTACACGGTGAAGAGTGTCAAGATCATAGGCCCTACCCAGGAGTTAGCTGAGCAGGAATTTCTTAAAAGTCTCGCCCGCCTTGGAGTCGGCGACATGTTCACCGTCTTTAGAAAGCGTAGTTTCAACTCATTTCTCGAATGGGTTCACGGAGATCTCAGGGCAAGGGAGCGATTTGTAAAGACCGGTTGGACCTCTTGGTCCAGATTGAGAGAAGAAGGGGCCTCCACATGAATTCAATTCGAAGGGACTACAAACTGGCAATAGCCCTACCTTCCTCCCTCGTTTCAGAGATTCCTCACCTCAGGGAGCAAACAAGTGTCATAGGCCGTATAGCGAGAATTGCGGTCATCCATAGGATTGATGACATCTATATCTACAGGGACTTTCCGGACGAATCCAAACTGATCCGGCTCATCTTGACCTATATTGAGACCCCTCAATATCTTCGGAAAAACCTGTTCGGAATAAGAGAGGAGCTAAGATACGTCGGTATTCTCCCGCCTCTTAGAACTCCCCACCATCCCTCTGAACGACGTTCCAGCAGACTCGAGGCAGGGGAGTTCAGGGAGGGAGTTGTTCTCTCGGAGAATTACGGAGAGTATCTCGTGGATATAGGTATCAAAACTCTCGTCAAGGTTACCGGACGTGGCCCCTCCATTGGCGGACGAACGACTGTACTCATTACTAGCATTCGGCCTATGTTGATGGGAAAATTCGCTAAGAGAGGGGATGTAAAATATTATTGGGGGTATGGTGTCCATCTATCTAGAAACGGATTGGGAAAGCTTGCTTCGAGCAATAGCTTTGATTTAAAATTTGCAACCTCGAGGCTTGGCTCTCCTTTTAGAGACATAGAATCTAAGTTTAGAGCTCGTTTAACTGATGCAAAGAGCGTATTGGTTGCTTTCGGCTCTCATAAAGAAGGGATCCAAGAGATATTAGGGAGGAAAGGCCTGGAAATCGGAGAGGTCTTCGATTTTACAGCAAACGTAGTCCCTGATCAGGGAAGTGTAACTGTAAGAACAGAGGAGGCTATGAGCGCCACCCTTGCGCTTCTCGGGATGCTCCGTTGAGGACTCGACGTTTTTTTAGGATAGTCACTCTATTTTTTTAGGGGTTCCAGATTAGTTTCTGACGATGATATCATCAAGTTGGAACTCAAGGAAAAAACTCTCCTTGTAAAATATATATCCTCAAAGCTAAAGAGTCCGCGGTCAAAGTCCGGATTGCGAATGATGATTAAAAATAATACCTAAAACTCCACAGTACTTCGATTCCACTGGGTGGTCTCTTGAGATATAAAGGCCCTAGCTATTCAGTCCCCCTAATGTTAGAGTGGCCAGCACGTGACTTGGATAAAAGTACATGGTCCTGAGCCAGCTAGGGATCCAACTGAAAAGTCTCAGCCCTAGCAGCCGAGCTAGATAAACCCTCTGATAGGAATGTTGTAACAGCTTAAGGAGATGAAGGAGACTCTGGAAGCAGTTTGAAAGAAGCTTTGGCTCCAGGAGGGAGCACTGGCAGCTTGATAATCTCCATCTTAAGAACCCTGAGTGTTAACCGGATAGTTAAAAGGGGAGTCTATTTCATCATTGAAAACTGGTTCGCCTAAGCTCGCACGGCACGCGAAGGTCTATTGAGATATGTGATGTTTGCGGCTACATAGCGAACGCTACCGATAAATGCCATATCAATATAGCAAAGAAAGAAATAGTCAAGTTCTATGCTGGATAGATCTTTTTAATGGCACAATATTTGTTTCAAAGGAAATTCTTGAGAATACCTATAGTCTAAGTTGGGGATATCAACCCATCTTATATTCCCTTTAAGACATAACCCATTTGATCTCTTTGAAAATAGGCGTGACGGGCGGCGCAGGATATATCGGTTCTCAACTAGTGAAGAGCCTCATTGAAAGGAATAACGAAGTCGTCTCAATAGACAACCTGATGAACAGTAACTATAGCTACTTGAGGACCTGGGGAGTAAGTAATGGAGTTAGTTTGCTCAAAGGGGATATAAGAGACATAGATTCCTTGTTGAGGGCTTTTGAGGATTGCGACGTAATAGCTCACCTGGCGGCCCTACCAGGCCTCATCAAATGCAGGGAGCGACCCGCTGAAGCTACATCAATCAACGTTTATGGTACATACAACGTCCTTGAGGCCGCAAGAAGGCTGGGGATCGGGAAAGTTGTGTTCTGCTCGACAGCAGCGGTCTATGGAAAGCCCACGGAGATGCCAGTTATTGAGAACCTCCCCTTGAGACCCCTCAACTTATACGGGGTCACTAAGCTCGCGGGGGAGAGACTGATGGACGTCTTTAGCAGCGATTACGGGATTGCTACATTAAGCCTTCGCTTCGGGAATGTTTTCGGTATTGGCCTATTCACCAATTATGATACGGTTATACCCAAGTTTATCAGGATGGGTCTAAATGGGGAGAACCTTACCGTCTACGGGGACGGCTCCAGCACCAGGGACTTCGTGCATGTAGAGGACATCGCCCAAGCCGTCATCCTCGCCCTCAAATCCAAGGATAAAGGGAGCGATGTCTATAATGTCGGGGGTGAGACAATGGAGATCGGAGTGGTAGCAAAGAGAATCATTGAGGCCATCAAAAAATCCACGGGGGAAAAGGTAGGTATCGTCAATTTTCCCCCCCGTGTAGGAGAGACAAAGGAATTTAGCTATAGCTTAGATAAAATAAAGAAGGGTCTTAAGTATAAACCAAAATGGAATATCCAACAGGGAATTGAACAAATAATCAAGTTCAGTATTATCTGAGTTAGAAATTGATTTGGTCAACTAAGGCGATAATAAAAGAACAGGAGGATGATAGGCAACGGTCGTGATTCCCGCTCTAAACAAGAAGAAGCCCATATGTGAGAACGTCAGGGAAGAGATCAACCATGCGCTCGTCGACATCCCTGTCATGATCACCCAGCTTAGGGGGCAAAGCATCAAACACGACAAACGTCTACCGGTTTCATGAATTAAGTAAAATATTGATTATTTTTCACTTTCCTGGAACGCCCAGTCACCTCTTTGAAACCGGTAGGGGAGGGTCTAAGAGGCTAATCTCGCGTGAGCCTACCCTAAGGCTGGCTGTTTGTACTGTTTTAGGTCTTACCGTTAGGAGTGAAGGTTAGTATGATCTAAGCGTTCACGTTGGTATGGATAGAGTAGGTACGGCTATTGGTGTTTTTCCGATAGACATTTAGGAAGATAAAAAGATCTATGCATATTGCCACAGCTATAACCAGACCCTACTTAGCAAAGTTAACCAGGTAACATTGTTTAAGAGGATATCAGTTGGTGAGTTCGATAGATATATGGCAGGCTCTTTACTCAAGATCCTCATCACGAATCAGAGGGGCATATTCATCATCGCCTACCGATGAGGAGTGAGGAGCTCCCTCAAGAAAAGGATTTTGTACTTATTGAAGAAGAAGAAACTTATCCATTCGGGTGACAAGCTATATTGATGGGCACTATCAGCGCAGTCTATACGGCTACAGGGATAGTCGTCCCAGTGTGGAACGAGGCAAATAGTCTATATCAGGAAGGATATGGATCCTTGATGATGGACAGTCGGGTCCTCTCACTCCAACCTTTTGAGGCACTATTTCTCGTGGAGCGCCAGAAAATTTCTATCATAGAAGAACAGACTAAATATAGATTGGTATTCAGGGAACTCCTCAATAGTTTCTCAACTGATGATCCGGACATATGGACAAGATACATTGTATATCGGGATCTGAGGACCCGAGGATTCGTCGTGAAAAGGGGTAAGGACCAAGAGGTAGATTTTCTTGTCTACGAGAGAGGATCATATGGAAAAAAGGTGCCCAGATACGAGATCTACATGATCTGGGAGGGATCGAAGGTGCCAGTGGACCGCCTGGGAAAGGTGCTAGATGAGGCCACTAGATCGGATAGGATCCTTCGCCTTGCCGTGGTTGACCGGAGAGGAGAAATCGTCTACTACACCTTATCCGAAGCTTTTAGTAGTTAATATTTAGATTGAAGAGTCGTTTTTACAATTATACTAGCACGCGATTTTGACGACGTGAAACACTTTAAGAAACTAAAATAGTTAAGCGGGGTGTGTTGAGTGAAAAGCGGGTTCTGTGGGATTCAAACCAGAGACCAGTGAAGATATCTCCCGTCTCCTCTCCATTATTATTACAAAATAGAATGGAAGGATCAATTCTCATTGATTAAGGGTAAGTAATAAAATTACCAATATTCTATACCTTATTCGACATGGATTTTGTTGGGGGAGAATAGAGCTCCTCAACCAAATCCTCAATCTTAACCATCCTCTGCTCAGATGTCCCCATATCCCGAAGGGAAACACAGCCTTCGTTGAGCTCCCTTTCGCCTACAACAACAACCTTCCTGAATCCCTTCCGATTGGCATTGTCGAGCTGCTTCCTTAGCCCCCGGTTCATTATCTCCATCTCGGTAGGGATTCCTGCTCTTCTGATATCCTGAGCGATAGCGATAGCTTTGTATCGGACTGCCTTGGAAGCTACGGCTACATAGACTTTTGGCCCTAGCTCCTTGCTCTTGAAAACCTCCATCTTCTCCAGAAGGGAGAGAAGTCTGTGAATTCCCATGGAAATCCCAGTCATAGGAGTAGCCTTGCCCCCGAAGGTCTCCACGAGGTTATCATATCTCCCCCCTCCAGCGATACTTCCTGCCCCCTCAAAGCCCTCAGCGTAGATTTCAAAAATTGGGCCAGTATAGTAATCAAGGCCTCTTGCAAGTCCAAGGTCGATTATAAGATATTGAGCGATACTAAAGCTCTCAGCGTAATCCACTATTGCACCCAGGGAGTCGCAGGCTATCAGACCTAAGGCATCACCACTGATGTGGGCCCTTGTCTTCTCCAAAGTCTCCTGTGGATTTCCCTTCGTCGAAGTCAACTCAAGAAGGCGCTCAGATGCATTGAAAGGAGCACCAATTTTTCCGAGTTCCTTGAGGACTCCCTCATCGCCGATCTTTTTCCTTTTATCCACTGCTCTGAAGATTTCTGGATATCGATCTGTCGGAAGCCCGGATACGCGGATTATTGACTCTAATAGCCTACGGTCGTTGAGCCTTATCACGAATCCTTCGAAGCCGATCTTCTTAAGGCAGTCGACCGCCACTGAGAGTACCTCTGTGTCCGCAATGGGGTCTGCAACCCCTACGATATCAACGTCCATTTGCCAGAACTCTCTTCGGCTCATCTCAGATGGACGCTCATACCTCCAAACGGGGCCTATGGCATAGCGTTTGAAGGGCCTAGGGAGCTCTCGGTGGGATGCTATAACCCTAGCAAGGGAGGCAGTCCATTCAAACCTAAGACCCAGCTCCCTTCCAGATTTGTCTTTGAAGTAGTAAATCTGTTTAAGGATATCCTCCCCGCTCTTGATCTTGAGCATCTCCCAGCTCTCGAAGACTGGGGTACCAAGGGGCCCATAACCATATGCCTCAAAAACGGATCTGATGTTGTCTTGGATCCAGTTCCTCTTCCACATCTCCTGGGGAAGGAAATCTCTCGTACCTCTTGCAGGTTGAAACATTATTTTACACCTATTCTTGGTGCCCCTTAAAGGAGGGGGCTTTTGTTGAATCAATGTTCCTCCCATTTAAAACTTGAATCATGGATGAATAAACCTCAAGTCAAATTATTCAAAAAAGGTGAATGCATGAAATTCATTGATTAAGTGAAGGATGAAAACACTCGTCCCCGATGAATACTATCCCTAGCTTTTTTTATTCGTAGAGGAAGCCATACAACATTAATATTTGGTTTTTCCATATCGAAAAAAGGGAGATCGTCATATCAGAAACGTCTCCACCCTTTCAACACCTCTACCAGGGTTCTTTCTCTTCAGTTTTATGACCCCAATTTCCATGGTATTCTTTACATGAGTCCCTCCGCACGGCATCCTCACCGGACCGCATTGCCAAATACGAATCTTTGGACTCTGGGGGTCGGGACTAATGGTTATATCGTGTCCCTCAGCAAGGAAAGCGTTGGTATCCTTCTGGGATTTTGCCAGCCCCTCTGCTGGTAGGCGGCCCTCATAGACGTAATCAGTTCGATCCTTTTTTTCGTCAACCCTGGAGCCAACCCTGTCCATCATTCCTATGCTCTGCCAGAGGAAGTACTCCATTAGATGGGATGCTGAATGGAGCTTCATGATACGATATCGGTGATTCCAATCAATCTCACAGTCAACATAATCACCGACTTTAAAAACAGGTGGAGTTTCGAGAATGTGATGGATGGTCTCATTTTTCTTCCCTGTGTCGATGACCCTCATGCCGCCTAGAACTCCGATGTCCCCGATCTGGCCACCGCCTTCTGGGTAGAAGCCTGTTTGGTTCAGCTCTACTATATTGCCGTCGATACTCACTACCTTTCCCTTAAAGGTGGTTAGATAAAAGTCGTCGTTGAACAGTTTCACTGTCTCACTCATATGGCGACCGCCTGAGTCACCGGAAGGCGCCCCTCAGAAAGGGGTATAGATCTTCAACTTGTTCCTGAACCATGGTCTGGTAGTACTGGTAGAGTATGCTCACGCATAGAAGAGCTCCCATCCCAGAGCCAAAGACACCTAAGAACTCGGAGAGGGCGGCGAGGGTTCCCACTATTAGTCCGCTGATGATGGTTATGGTGGGAATATACCTGTTTAGAAGGTTAACCAAAGGTCTTCTGCTTCTTCTAAACCCGGGTATCTGCATTCCTGACCCGAGGAGCTGATCCGCCATGTTCTCCGCCCCCAAGCCTCCTATCTCAAGCCATGTTATGGAGAACAGAACGCAAACCCCCACTACTATAAAAGTGTAGATTATAGCCCGAACGGGGTCACCTACGACAGCGTCCAAAGCGCCCGGAGACGAAACATAATACGCCAGTCCACCAGTGGGTCTTCCGGTAGTCGCGTTGTATGTCCCTAAAAGATTCAGGGCCCCATTTGCACTGTCCTGATTGAATCTGAAGAATATCTGCTGCCCAAGCAGTTGGATATTAGCAAAAACTGCGTAGGCTAGAATAACAGGGATATTTGAGACGTACAGAAGCTTGATGGGCATCTTCCCCCGAAAGCCCCGATACATAGAATGACTGATGGGGAGCTCTATTTTCATTCCCTCAATATAGACAACAAACGCGAAGACTGCTATTGTAGTGATCAGGCCTAACATATCAGGCCAACTTCCTGTCCTATGAAGCCAGTTCCAAACAGGTTCCCTCCGGAAAATCGTCTCAAGCAACGCAGGAATCGCGCCATATCGTTTGCCGTCTCCGACCGTGTAGAGAGCGAAAGAACTCCACCAGATGGTCTTGGTGATCCCTGCCACAATAAACAGGCTTATCCCGCTTCCAATACCCCAACCTTTTTGGATCAGCTCGTCTAGTAGCATGATAAACAATCCGGCGGCTAGGAGCTGGCTGAATACTAGGAGAGCTTTTGAGAAACCGATCGAGCCGTATGTACCCCCCATGATCATGAGCCCTGCCTGGAGGAAGATCATCAGAAATGAGAACACCTTGCTTGCAGTTGCAAATAACGCCCTATGATCGGGTTTGGTGTTATCAAATTCTATGATGTCTGAGCCAGCAAGGAGCTGAATAATGAGCCCAGCGGTGACGATGGGACCTATCCCCAGCTCGAGGAGAGTCCCACGGGTGGAAGCGAATATAATTCTCATGGACTGGAGCCCTCCTTGGCCCTGTTGAAGAGGGATCCCATACAGAGGGGTTTCGGCCATAACAAGGTAGACTATAAGGGCAAGGAGGGTCCAGAGCAACCTCTGGTTGAAGCCTATCTTTTTTTCAGGCGCCTTTACCTCCGGTATGATATGGGAAATGGGCTTGAACAGGTTGAGGAAGGTGCCCACGTGTATCACTCGGCCCCGATGATCTGGCCGCCAGCTGCCTTAAGCTTCTCTTGGGCCCGGAAGCTACACTCCGAGACTTTTACGTGAAATGGGGCACCGATACACCCTTTGCCCAGGAGCTTTTGGATCCCCATGGAATCAAGGTCAAGAATAAGGCCTTCAGTTCCAGCTGCAATGACCTCAATGCCGTGGACATTAACTGCAATTTCCATAAGCTCTCCTATATTGATTGTATCAGCTCTAGGCTTTAGAGAAGATGGTGGCTTAAAGCCAATATTCTTGTAACGATCAGGCTCGTATTTTACCGTCCGAATCCAAAAGTGCTTTCTGCCGCCAGCTTTACCCTTGCCACCCCGCATACCACCTTTTCGGTGCTGACCGACTTGACCCCAGCCGCAATATCTGGATCCCCGCTGTTTTCTACTTTTTTTTAGTTTATGGGGCATTTTCTCACCCGCCCGTATCAAAGGAACATGAATTCAATAAAAACATTCCTTAATAGCTTGACCCACCCAATGCAATAAAAGTCTTGAAAACTCCAGACCAGAAGTGGTAGTTGACGAGGGTCTAGATAAGCAAATAATCAAAGAATCGCCAGTTGGGTCAAGCCATTCGTTTAGCGAGTTCGTTAATGGCATCTCCTCTATAACCGAGCTCACCTCTGCTTCTATAGGGGCGCTTAACAGTCCTCTTGAAGCCTTTCTTGGGGGGATGGAGTCTGAAGAATGGTTTAATGCCATTTAGCTTATGGAATTCGGCGTCCCCCGAGCAGAGAGCCGATGCAAGAGCATCGAGGCTATTGTATCCAGAAGCCCTCAGAGTTTCCTCGCTGATGGGATAATCTCCAGCCTGCTTTCCCCTTTTTTTAAGAAGGAGTCGGACCGTCTCAACTGTGGGCTCTCCCCATGTAACATAGTCTTTGGCATGTTGTAACATTCCCTTATACTCGGGTCTGTCGTCGAGGAGTGTTGAGGCCATGTTCCTATCAAGCCTGAGCATCTTTAGGGTGTCTTCGACTCTCATCGTGGCGTTGACTCCTCCACGGATGCGTATGGCAAGTATGCACTGGCGCTCCAATCTATACCGCCCAATCCTCAACGGTCATTAGTTTCATTGTGTTTTTTAAGGCCTCAAATGTTGCCAACGAAAATGAGACAGTGGTCTGAGTGGCGCCAATGGATTTCGACCAGCAATCCTTTATACCAGCGAGGATGAGCACCCTTTTTGCAATATCCCCGGCTACAAGACCGAGACCCTTAGATCCAGGAATCAGAGTCATAGTGACGCTTCCACTCTTCCCTGAGACCTTAAAAGGTACCGAGTGAGTCTCTCTGCAGTCACATTCCCAGCTTCCGCAACCTCTCCTGATTGGATATAGCTTTAACTTTGCGTCCCGGATACCCTTTTCGATGGCGTTCCTGACCCGCGGGGCCTTGCCGAGTCCAACGCCTATGAGGCCATCCCCGTTCCCGATGGCGACTACAGCCCTGAAACGAGAGCGTTCTCCGGCGTCAGTCTGTTTTTGCACGAGGTTAATATCGACAACATCATCTTTAAGATCGGGAACAAGAACGTCTATAATTTCCACCTCTTTGATTCGGTATCCTTCCTCAAATATCTCATAGAGGGATGTAATCTGCCCCTCAAAGACCATGCGACCTAGACGAGTCTTCGGGACCCAATTGTCCAGAGGGTTCGGCCTTGGTCTTCTTCTCCTATCGCTCATATTGATGCCTCCATGATGCCAGCCTTTACTGTATTAAAATGTCCCGGGAGGTCTTGGGGGTTCAATCCCCTTTTGAGATATCCTGAAAACACTCTTTCAAACTCGGATTTATCCTCAAATGAGGCTGCGTATTTTGAGATATTTTGACCCTCTATTCTCCCTAGTTTCGGGATGATTTCGCTGTCGCATGGTATCTTTAAGCCTATATCTAGTGCTCCCTTCACCGCCGCGAAGACCTTTGCACCCTTTGTTGGACGGATAAGACCTAGATCAAGAATCGCTGTGTCTATTCCAAGACGTAGTGCTTTCTTACCGGCTAAAAGTCCAAGAAGATACGCTGCAGATGTATTCTTTTTTCCGCCTATCCATCCGTATTTTTCGAGCTCCATAGAGTTAGACTGAGTGTGAACTATGTCGCCTACAATCTTCGAAGTAACAAGCTGAATCGTAATGTATTTGTTGCTCGAGCGTACCACAAATCGGGTCCTTCCCGATGCTGCCATGATACGTCTAACCCTGTAGTTGGTTTTAGCCTCCCGTCTCCTTCGATAAGAAACTCTGTACCTAGGGCCTCTAGCCAAAAGCACGCCTCCTTAGGTCGTTCTCAGTAATATACCTCTCCAGCTCTGCTACACTCCTAAAAATGCCACCCTTCGCCTTCCGGTAGAGGTTTCTATAAGTTCTCACGGTGATAGTCCTCCGTTTCCTGAGACGCTTAAGCCTACGCCTTTGAGACCTAATCTTCCCTATCCACCGGGTCTTGCGGGAGATTACAGAGAATTTAGCTCCCTTTCTTGATCCTGGACCCTTGCGCCTCTTGGCTTTCTTCTGGGCCAGATTCACCCGTGCCCTACCACGACTAGTGGTCCGCAAAGGCAAAGCCTTGATTACTCCATCATTGATGAGTTTCCTTATCTCGTTACGAGTGATTGCTGTATCAATATCCTCTATGGATTCAGGATCAAAATAGATCCGGTTTTTCCCCACATCGAGAACGGATGCAGCAAGTCTCCTTTGGTTTTTAAGATTCATTCTTTCACACCTTCCTCAGCATTATCCAATGCATTCTCAGGCGTCTTTTCTTCCTCTTTATGGAGCTCTCCAGTTATTTCCTCGGATATGGATGCCTCTTTAGAGTCGATATTGCCAGGATTAAGGATTCGGATATCTAATTCGAGGGCTCGCTTTACGATGAGCCGCTTCTTTCTAAGGCCTACGGATCCTCCGATCCTAGCGACCTGTTTATCGGGGTCTACGATGGTTAGGTCTCCAACGTTGAAGACTGCAACCTCCTCCATTCCAGAGGGGTGAAGATACCTTACCGCCTTTGGGGATCGGAACCCTACATTGACTGTTCTCGGCCACCCCTTCCTCTTCTGGCGCATCTTGTTATCGATACCCTTAGGCCTACGCCAATGGTCCTTAATCCTAACTAGTCTCCATTCTTCAAACTGGCGAAAATGAGGCCTCTTTTGAGATATCCTCTTTCTTACCTGCATCAGTCGCCTTTTTTCACCATCTTTCATTATAATCATTCCTTACTGTAAACATAGATACCATCGAGGAACTTTCTTAGGTCCTTCTTTCTGATCTTGCAGGCCTGTTGGATATTTGCAGCAGTTTGAGAGACCTCCTCTATATCAACACCTGTTACTATAACGTCTTCACCTTGGACCGTGACGTTTGCATCTCCAGCAATATCTGCATAACGGTCTTTTCGTTCTCCGATGAAATTTTGGATGATGAATGTCTTATTCTGGATCCTTACGCTCATGGGAAAGTGGACGAATACGATCTTTAGCCTATAAGTAAAACCCTTAGTGACACCCTTTACCATGTTCCGTACGTGAGCAGTAATTGTATTTACAAGGGCTGATTCCTTTTTTCGGGGGTTAATAGCACAAACTCTAAGAGAGGCCCCCAAGTGCTCCAGATCAAGCTTTGTATGGCTAAAGTCTCTCGAAACTTTGCCCTTATCCCCTACAACAGTTATGTTCTTCCCCTTTAAAGTAAGTTTTACCCCATCGGGAATATCGACACTGTTCTCAACAATGGTGACTGTCATTTAACCACCTAGAAGATATAGGCTAAAACCCTTCCACCTGAATTTTGTTCCCTGGCCTCTTGGTGGGTTACGATCCCTTTGGGCGTAGAAATTATAAGGATTCCCAAGTCTCTGTTTGGGAGGAACCTTTTCTCATACCTTTCCAAACCCTTTACCTTGACGGAGAACCGGGGCCTTACCGCCTTGCAATCATTAATCCTTCCGAATAACTGGACGCGGAACTTTCCTTGGCGACCGTCGTCAATGAACTCAATCTCTCCAACATAGCCCTTTGTCTGGAAAATGCGGAGCACCCTGCCGACAAGGTTTGATGCGGGGGTAATGATACACTCCTTCTTGTGCCTCTCCTCATGAACAAGCATCGTATTAAGTGCGTTAACGAGTGGATCCAATAACCTCACCTAAATTTTTTAAATCCGAGATCAACAGCAATCTCCCTAAAGCATTGTCTACAAACGTTGAGCCCGTACCTCCTGATGAGGCCGTCGAAAGTACCACAACGGGTGCAGCTCCTACTACCCTTGCCGTAGCGTTTAGTTCTGACTTTACTCATCTGGGAGTCCTACCTGTACACCGAAGCTCTGCTTAATAAACTCGATCGATTCTTCTTTTGTGACTCTATGAGATTGATTTATACTACTTTTCGCTCGTCTTCTTCGGGAAACCCTGTAGCCAGGCCGCTCCACGGTCGCCATGATATCCATGCCAACTATACCCAGATTCGGGTTATACCTCTGACCGGGAATATCAATATGCTCCCTTATGCCAAAGGCAAAGTTACCTTGCATGTCGAAACTTCGGGGATTGATTAGGTTACCAACCGCCGGAAATGTCTTCTTCAGTAAAGCCTCTGCCTTTTCCCGCCTTAAGGTCACCATACAAGCTATAGGTTCATTACGCCTCACCCCCCATGCTCGAATTGTCTGCTTGGCCCGTCTGAAAACAGGCTTCTGATTTGTTAGGCTCTCTAGGATCGTCATAGCTCTGTCCAGGGGCTCTCCCGATGCTCCTACGGTTATATTGACCACGACCTTCCCAATCATGAGATCCTGCATCGATGACCTGACCCTAGAATTCCGGGTCTTAGAGGGGAGGTTATAGGGTTTCTCCTTGATAGATTGAACCTCCACAACCTCGGTACGGTTAATAACCAGTTCTTCAGGATTGCTCGACTCAGGCTTCACAATCTCTACGAGGTCGTTCTCAATAAATTCTTCAGGAGGTATTTTTTGAGCCTTAGTTTTAGGTTGAGCTACGCTTAGGGAGGTCTCATCCACGTTAACTTTTGAGATTTTGTGAATAGTTTCCTCGGAAGCTACTTGATTATCCAATTTGGAAGGTTCCTTAGTCATTATAATTCAACGCCTGGTAGAGAAATAAGGGGGGTCTCGGTGCCCACTGCAAAAACATAGCTCGCAAGGGTTCTAATATTGTTGTTCTCAAGGGTCCGGATATTAGCTGTCCTCTTTTTCCCTGGCTCTTTTCCAAGATCTAGGAGAATACCAAACTGTCCTTGCGATCTTCCTCCGGTGACAATCACTCTAACACCTGGCTTGAAACTTATGTGATCGATGATCTCCTGCTCCGTCACGTCAAGCTTCACAATATCCCCTACGGAGTAGCTACGCTCCTGGACGAGGATGCTTCGGCCATCATGAAGGTTGATCTGGGTTTTACCTCCTCTTACATTAGTCTTCCCAACGATTCTACAGAGTTTATAACCAGTCTCTGCTTTTGAGATAGGGTGAAGTATAAACTTCCCCCCATGCTTGGGGAGAACTCTGTATCGCTGATCTGCCTCAGGGAACTCTAAAACATCCATGAGACCAATGGAATATCGCGAGTCCTTACGGATTTTCCCGTCGACTTTGACCTTGCCGTTATTGATGATCCTACTAGCCTCTTTTGCCGTCTTTGTGATCCCCAAAAAATCCCTAAGAACTATGGTGAGGGGCGTAGAGAGCTTTGAAGGATGGGGTCCAGGATTTGGTTTAACCGACCAGACATTGGCCTTCCTATGTATAGGCCAAAATTTTGGGGATACCTGTCTTTTCATGTGCCTTGAAGGTCCTTTTTTGCCCATTTTTCAGTCCTCTCCTTTCTTCATTTCATAACCCCGGCGTTCTAGCTTCTCGCGTCTTCGGCTATCGTCGAGATTTAAGGTTGTAATCATAACGTTCTCTGGACGTATTGGAATTTGTACGATAGAACCGTCCATCCTAGTTCGAGTAATGCCCCCAATATATATCTTAACCCGCTTTGAGTCCACCCTAAGGACTTTTCCCTCAGAAAGTCTTTGGTCTCCTTTTGTGACCTGAACTGTATCGTCCTTGATAATAGGCATTGACCGGGTTCCGTGCTTAGTTTTCAGGGACGGCGATAATGGGGCAGAAAAGAACTTCCTTTTAGTGTGATGAGGGGCGTTGAACCGTATCTTTCGGTTTTTTCCGGGCTTAGTGATCCCTTTCTTCATTAGACCACAATCCTGGAGATAGTGCCTAATCTAGGCCAACGCTCTACTGCCTCCTTAGCTACGGGTCCTTTGACATCAGAGCCTCTCATCTCCCCGTCTGGCGTGAGGATAATTGCAGCGTTATCATAGAACTGGATCCATGACCCGTCACGCCTTGGGTAGGGTTTCCTCTGTCGTATTACTACAGCGTTGAAAAGTTGCCTTCTCATCTCAGGGGTTCCCTGCCTACAGGACACAATGATAAGGTCACCTACACCTGCAGGTGGAAGTCTCCTCCTCACGCCCTTATAGCCAACCACTTGGATGAGTTTGAGCTTCCTTGCACCTGTGTTATCAGCGCAGTTGATCATGCTTCCGGTTACGAGACCGGTGGAAATGCGTCGCCGCATTCCTACCCTACGCTTCATTCTCTTCGACATTTGATTTTACTCCTTTTCAACCACTACAAACGTCTTAGTTTTACTGAGGGGACGGCACTCGGCGATTTTTACCTTATCCCCTCGCCTAGCATCAATACAAGGGGGATTATGTGCTGGGATACGGTTGTGGAGTCTAGCGTACCTTTCGTATTTTGGGTAATATTTAGTATATTCAATGCTAATGATGACGGATTTTGCCATCTTATCACTCATGACTGTGCCCTCTAGGATTCGACCCCTTGTGCTGAGGTTTCCGTGGAAAGGACAGTCAATATCGTCGCACTTGGTCTCTGGTTCTTTGAATGACATCATATATTTACCATCTTCTTTTAACCTTCTTTTTGATTCTGTCCTCAGGCCTACCGTACAAAACCGCGCCCTCGACCTCAACCGGACCGCTGGAGAGTTTAAGAATGAATGTAGCGTCCTTCTTTGGGACTCTTTTAGATTCACCGTTCTGATTGATTACCAGTGTCTTAAGGCTCTCGTCGACAATTGGTCCGTCTATTACATGATGGGTGGAGTTTTTACTCCTGACAACTCCGGCCCTAAGACCAATAAGCTCATGCCTCAATAGGTTCCTTGAAGAAATGGGACTCATTAGGAGAGTTCATCCTCCCGCATAACGGTGAGCACCCTTGCGATGGCCTTCTTAAGGGACTTGACCCTGCCAGGGTTATCAAGGGAGCCTCCAGATTGGATCGTTGTATTAACCTTAGAAAGCTCAGTCCTGAACTCACCGAGGCGTCTCTCTTGATCCTCACGAGACATTTCCCGTATCTGACTCATTCTTAGAATAGGCAAGTGTTATTCCTTCTTTTTTGTCTCAGAATTGTCTAATGACTCGGAAGCCTCTATATTATCCGCTGCTAATTGCTTTTCGGGGATACCAGCTACTTTAACTTTAGGAGCCTTTTCTATAGCTGGGCACTCTTCTATGGTTAAAGCAAGTTCTTTTGAACTCTCTATATCTATAGTTGAATCTACTAGCTTGCGCGTCTCTAGAGTATCCACCTCTAGGACATCAATTGTAATTGTCTCAAGATCTTTCTTCGGGGTTAATTCGGAGTCCTCAACCTTTAAGACGTCGGGTTCCGCTGGAGGTTTAATTTTTTTAACCGTGGGAGATTCTTTGACGGGAGAGGACTCTTGAATTTTCTCTTTTTCTTCGGTTACTTTTGATGCATCTGAGACTATTTCGCCAGGACTCAGGGCGGACTTATTATCTATGGATTGGGTCAATATTTCAGGCTCTGATACCTCAGCTGAAATATCGGCTATTGCCTCCGAACTCTCAGTTGTCTCAACTTCTGTGGATACACTTGTCACTAAAGTGTTTTCAGCATCATCTTGAGTATGTTCCAATGTTGTAAGGGGCCCTAAGCCTTCACCTTGCTTTGAAAGATCTTCTTCTAAAGCCTCTCCTCCCTCGACTGCATCAAGCTCTGTGCCTTTGGGTAGTTCAATCTCGTCCTCAGGATATTCAATTACTGGAAGCCCAGAGAGATCCACCTTATCAGGGAACTTGGCATCAGGAGGCACGATTACAACCGTAACGCCAAAGGTTCCCTTCTTTTGTTTGACTTGAATGACTGCTCTCCGGACATATCTTTGAGTAGGTTCCCCCGCCTTTGGAATATATCCATCAACAACCTTTTCGTAGCGCCCCCTATCGCTCCTAAGCTTTCCTTTGAGGAGGATCTCGCATCCTAGAGCTCCAGACTCCATGGTACGCCTCAGAGACCAAAAGAGGGCTCTCCTATAGTGAATGCCTCGCTCCAAGGCGTTAGCTATTCTTGCAGCCATGATTCGAGGGTCTAGTTCTGGGACCTCTACTTCCACCACAGTGATCTGGGGATTAGGTAGATGTAGTTCATTCTCTAAGCGCGCAGATGCCTGCCTTATGGCAGTACCCCTCTTCCCAATAACTCTCCCCGGCCTCATAGCATAGAGATTGATCTGAGTACCAAGAGGGGTCTTGGTGAGTGTGATACCTCCGTAGCCGGCTTGTTCGTACTCCTCAGCAAGGAGTTCGTCCACCTTAACTTTTAGGAGGGAATCTTGCACGATTTTCTTGACTAAAGACATTAAAATTCCTCGACGGCGATCTCTATATGAGTCAGGTGGTTATAGTGAGGTGAGGACCTCCCGAAAGCCCTAGGTATAAAATTACGTACAACGCGTGCTCTATTGGAAGCTATGTGAATAATCTTAAGACGTTCCGAATACAAGCCCTTGAACTCTGCGTTTGACTCAACGCTGTTTAGGACCTTAAGTATAACCCCCGCAGCTTTTTGGGGGAAACGCCCCGCATCAAAACCCTGAGCTCTTTTACGATGAGCGACCTTTTTATTATGTCTCCTGTAAGGAATTGGCGTTTTAATTGCTATAACCCCTTCCAAGATCTCTTTTGCCTTTTCGAGCCTCATCCCCTTAATGTAATTACAAATCTCCCTCGCTGCTTTTGGGGATATTCTTAAGTCCCTACCACTGGCTATCGCGGTCCTATCGGGGTCAAGCCCATTAATCGAATACTTGAACGAGGGCATATACGCACCGTACGCCCCCATAAACTATGGTTTCTTATAAAAACCTTTTTGAACGGATTAAAAGCTTGAAAAGGCGTCAATATCATGAAAGAGTATTAAATATTGAGAATTTCGATTGAATTTTTGAAAATATAGTTAAAGGGGTATTGAAGATTTATGTTACGGGTAGAAGAATCAGCTATTTAAGAGGAATGTACATGGAACTCCTTGATGCCCCAATACCAGGACGACCATGCCTTACAGGTCTGTTTGTGATAGCATATTCACCTAAGTAATGCCCTACTTTTTTAATGTCGATCCTCACCTCGATAAACTCGATACCATTGAAAACGTGTACGATCTTACCAACCATCTCGGGAAGAATTACAAGATCCCTTATGTGGGTCCTGACGGGCTTTTTTTCAGGGACCCATGCTCTAATTTTTTCAATAAGTATTCTCTGCCTATCGCTAATTCCCCTACGAAGACTTCGCCTCATTCTAGAGGGAAGGAGACCAATAAACTGGTCCATGGAAAGAGTTTTTAGATCTTCTTCGTTCCGACCCTTATAGAGGAATTCTCTTGGCATTTCGACTTCACCAATTCAATACAGCTATATAGGGATTTGGGCTAGGAGCCTCTTTCCCTCTTCTTTTTCCCTGAATTCCGAGCGGCGATGAGACCAACCTTCTTCCCCGGTGGCGCATGTCTGGAGACAGTTGTTGATTTACCTGGCCGCCTATGGCGTCCTCCACCGTGAGGATGGGAGGCCGCAGTCATCTTAACTCCTTTCGTTACCGGGTAGACCTGATTCTTCGCCCGCTTGAGATAGAACCTTTCTCCCGCCTTCAGGAAGGGCTTTTCGGTGCGGCCACCACCCGCTACAATGCCGATGGTAGCCCTACACTTATTGGAGAGCTGGACATTCCTCTTAGAAGGAAGCTTCACAGTAGTTTTTTCCCCTCTATGAGCAACCACTATAGCAAAGCTTCCGGAGGACTTTGCGATCTTTCCGCCATCCCCTGGCCTTAGCTCTAGATTACAAACCATTGTACTTTCAGGAATAGACCCAAGTGGAAGGACATTACCGACCTTCGCAGCAGCTTTAGAGCCTAAAGAGATCTCTTGGTCGATATAAACTCCCTCAGGTGCTGCTACATAGTATCCATTTTCTTGGTTAAGTTTAATATATGCGAGTGGTGCGCCTCTTCCAGTCTCATGGCGAAGACTTGAGACTACTCCGATAACAGTCTCAAAACTCATGGGGGGATAGCTAGTAGGGGCTATCTTCCCCATCGACTTGGCTTTAAAGACGGAGCCACCCCGACCGCGCCGTTGAACCCTGAGCTTTTTACCCATTTATTACACCTATAAAATTCCCAGCCTTATGGCTAGATCTGATGAGTTATGTGATTCTGTGAGTTTCACAAAGGCTTTTTTGACGCTCTTTCTGCTGATGAGCGTGTTAACCGACTTTACTTCAACTCTATAAAGACTCTGGACAGCCTTTGATATATCGTGCTTTGTAGCGTTCCTATTTACGATGAAAACAAGCTTATTTTCATTCTCGATCATATATACAGATCTCTCCGTCATTAAAGGATAGAGGATAACATCATGGGGATTCATATGTTTCCGCCTCCCCAGACCTTGTCGAGAGCATTAAAAGCGGATTCTGTCCAAACTACTAACCGTCCGGGATGTGCTCCTGGGGCAAGTAACTCAGCGTTCAGGTTCCGGACGTTAACTATGTCAACTCCTGGCAGGTTCATAGCAGCTTTAACTATACCAAGATCCTCCGAGATAACGATCAAAGGACCTTTGCCTTCCTTTTTTTTCCTACCTCTAGTCTTGCCTCTACCGGCTCTTATTTTTTTCCTGTCGGCTCTCTCAACGTCAGGCCAGATTCCGAGCTTCTGGAAGAGGATCTTTACTTCCCTAGTTTTCTTTAGGCTCTGCATCTCATCGTCTACGATAATAGGGAGCTGGCTAATAGTATCAACCGAATGCCCACGGTGGGCAACTACCTCCCGTTTTGCTGAGGCGGCGATGCTGGACCTTATAGCTAGTCGTCGCTCTTTCTTGTTAATCTCTTTCCTAATGATCTTTTCCGATTTAGGGGGAAAAGCAGCATGACCCCCTACAATGCTTACACCAAAGGCTGCTCTACTACTCCCTTTTTGCCGAGGAACACGGGACATGCCCCTGCCGGTACCCCATGATTCGGCGCTAGTCCGCTTCCCCGCACGAGGGTCTCTACCTTGTGGCTGGAATCTATGAGACTGTTGAAACAAGACAGCTTTTTTAATCAAATCAGGCCTAATAGGGGTCTGAAAAATTATTGGTATTTCAAGATCGCCTTTTTTCTCGTTTTCGAGATTGAGCACAGTGGCATTCATATTAGTTCTCTCCATTCCTGAACTCCGTGTTAAGATAAGTGACTTTGATTGGGTCCAAGGGATTTTTCAATCTCCGTGACGCCTTTCTCAAAGTTATAAGCCTCTTAGCTGGGCCCATGACACTCCCTTTAAGGAGAACATAGTCTCCTTGAAGATTGCCGTAACTCTTGAATCCCCCTGCAGGGGTCACCCTCTTAAAGTCTGAGCCCATAAGAAGGATGCGCTTGTTACGCTCCATCCTATTGTGAAGACCCATCTGGCCAGCTCGGGGGACACCTGGCATTACACGCCGTGGCTTCCATGGACCTATGGATGCGACGCCTCGTTTGGTTTTCCTGGATTTCCTTTGAAGAATCCTGACGCCCCAACGCTTTACTGGGCCTTGAAATCCCTTACCCTTGGTAACGCCTATAATATCGATCGTCTCACCTAGTTTGAAGATATCAGAAATTCCTTTACGTTCTCCAAAAAGCCCTTTAGCGTACTCAAGTTGATCCGGTATAGAGCCACCTCCAATGGCTATCTCTAAGATGTCCGCATTTTTCTTGGAGACCCCAGCTTTGTGGGGCTGGGTTGCAGCAATAACTCTTAACTGGTGGATCCTGTCAACGAATCTATCGAGAATCTTGAGGCCACTATCAGGTTTTATACCTCTAATAGTTTTAATCGTCTTGAGGACGTTTATGGGTAGATCATCCATCCATGCCTCGGCTATAGCCTTGAGGCCATCATAAGTTTTCTCGTATCCCCTGATTCCTACGATAGTCATAGGAGGTACATCGATAATAGTCGCAGCATTTTTCATCTCCATCCCAAAATCAGGGGAATTAGGCCTGTCCTCAATGACGAAAGCATGAGTCATGCCGGCTTTATAGCCTGCAAAGCCTAGGAGATGGGGGTCACCTCTGGCCTCAGGCCAGAATCTCACCCTGCCGTTTATATTCTTGGCTCGTTTTCTTGGCGAGAACGCCCGGGAACCACGTTTAGGTGATCGTACTCTAGGCACAAATACTCAACTCATTTTTTTTGCTAGTTGTTAAGAAACAACGCAACAGAGATTTAAATGATTCGTATAGAGTTAAAAAAGGGAATAAGCCAGTTTACATTCGTCTACTTCGGAATTTAGTCTCTTTTCAAGGGAATTTGAGTTTTTATTTCCTTTTAATCAAGGAAATGAAGGGAATATAAAGAGACATTAAAAATAATTTTAAAAACCGTTAAATATACTATTAAAATTCGATTTATTTTAGGTAAAATTATTTTGCTAGTAGAGACATTTGTTTAAAGCTTGATCTTTTGATCACCATGTTGGAGTTTAGCATTATGGAGAACAACGTTCATTGAAACATATTGCATCTATCTTTAACAAAATTAGCTTTTTCATTGATCCGTTGTACATTTCCTTTCAACCCTTGATTAAGTACTTTGAATTAACTGCATGAAATATATATAATATTTGAACTATCAGGAAGATTGAGTTAGGAGATCAAACGCTGACGCGCCGGGGTTCAGTCATCATTTCCCGTATTTAGGTATTTGCTGGAGTATAAACAGAGATCTTCTAGGAGACAAATATAACATCGAGGATTTCTGGATTTACAGATCTCCCGGCCAAAACGTATGAGGAAAACATGGATGTCCTGGCGTCTATCTAAGGCAGTGGCGGCTTCAAGGGTTAGCCTGACTTTGTCGTATGTAGCATTTAGGGGGACAACCCCAAGGCGCTGAGAGATTCTGAAAATGTGCCTATCGACAGGTACTATATTGCTTCCCGTAGCAAACATGAGGGTAACATCAGCGGTCTTAGGCCCTACACCTGGGAGACTCATGAGATCTTTTCTTGCCTGGGAAAAAGGTTTCTTCATTACTTGGTCCAGTGAACCTTGGAAGCGCTCAAGAATCTCCTTTGATACATTTTTGAGGACCTTGCTCCGCTGGTTGTACATCCCAGCTGGACGGATAGCTTCAATGATGTCTTCAAGGGGTGCGGTTGCAAGACTATCTGGAGTTATTCCGATCATCTCCTCAAGGCGGGTCTGCGCAGTGGAACGGTTCCTACCGTTGGTGTTCTGGCTCAAAATAGTACCAACGAGGGATCTAAAGGGATCGTTAGATGTGTGGCGCCAGGTACGTTTGTAAAAGTTCAGGAGTCGGGCGACAACCTCTTCAGCTCTACTGGACAATACTATATTCATCCTTGGCCTCGGGGGCTTGAGCAAGCCGGATGAGCTGAGCTTTAAGGGTCATAAGAAGTTCATTAAGGTTAGTCCTTTCCTTGGCAGAGACAGTGGTCCAAGGGAGACCCTTACGCTCAAGGTTAAGCTCTTTACCTAGGTTGACGGCAGCGGGATTTAGATCAATTTTATTGAACACAATAAGGATCTTCTCCCGAGGTATGTCCATCTCACTGAGGAGGCGGATTCCCTCTGCGATCTTGATCCGGAGGATAAGAAGGGCGTCAGTTGCGTCCAGAAGGAGGATGACCATATCAGCGCTCCTGAGGTCTTCAAGGTTAAGCTCGAAACTCTTGATGAGACGGGGGTTAAGGTCAATAACAAATCCTATGGTATCGATGAAAAGTAGTGTAGTTTCATAATCGACAAAGCGGCGCTGGTATTTGCTGCTTAGGGTGGTGAAGGGCTTATCACTTACGGGCTTATTGTCACCAGTGATGGCGTTGAAGAGACTTGTCTTCCCGGCGTTGTAATAGCCGGCGACACAAATAGTGGGGTAACCGAGGCGGCGACGTTTTCTAATACGTTCGCGCTTTTCCTTGAGGAGTTTTTCGATATTTCGTTTGTTAGCGGCCTGGCGCCGGGTGAGTTCCCGCATCTGACTATGGAACGCGTACTCTCCCATACTCCGGAAGAATGGCCGGTCATTATGGAACCTAAGGTTAGCCTCGAGCTTGAAGTACGGAGCAAGCTTCTCCAGGCGGGCGGCCTCTATCTGGAGCTGGCTCAGGGTATCGGATGCCATACGATTGAAGATCTCTAGAGTAACCTCATAGCGGTCAACGACATCAACTCCAAGGGCCTGGATAAGGTTGAGTTTCTGGCTGCTACGGAGGAGATTATAGAAAACAATGATGTTGACGTTGTGTCTCCGTGCTTTCTTTGCGATCTCCTTGACCTTGCCACTTCCGATATGGTATTTTGCAAAGGGGCGGTGTCTACTTTGGACGACATTTCCGATGACCTTGATGCCCATGGTCTCTATAAGGGTACGGAGCTCATTGAGCTTGAGATGGTATACTGTATGATCATGGACATTAGTCTTGAGCATGACGAGAATGGCTCTGCCATCGACCTGAGTCTGCACAATAACTGTTGGATATCGGGAGGTTATGAATCTTCGTGAACGTAAAATACATGATCTTTTTAGATACATGATAAGTCTTCTTTCTTTATTCCAAACCTTTTGAATGCAAGAAATTGTTATAAAACAATGAAAGTTAATCGCCCCCGCAACGTATCAAGAGCGCAATATCCTTTTAGAAGAGAGAAAAAATAGACTTCACTCATTACACCCTGAAAGAAAGGAATACATCAGTACAATACTTGCTATTCCAGATTAAAGCGTNCAGAAGCTGGATNGNTTTAATANACTTGTCACCTGTACAAGCGTTCTCGGCGACCATATGTTACGCGTGTAAAATAAATGATCTCTTAAGAGTGCACCCAAGAACCTGCCTGTGAGGGCGCAATTCATTAAGAAGAAGATTTTCATAATGGTCAATTGATGGTACAAACAATCTTTAGAATAATAACGCTTCGCGCGCACATCACCATCTTTAAATCAAACCACATATTGCCTAGAATAAGTGTTTGTATGGTTCTAAATATTTATGAAACTCTTAATGAGTTAATTGAAGCTCCAGGAGTCCCTGGATTTGAGGAGCAACGAAGGAAAAAGATCATTGAACAATTTTCTCGGTATTGTGACACCGTTTCGGTAGATGTGATTGGAAACGTAATCGGAACCCTTGGCGACGGCGAAAGATCCGTTATGATCAGCGGTCACTACGATCAACTTGGATTTATGATAAAGAATGTGGACGACAAAGGATATGCTAGCATCGTCAATGTAGGAGGATGGGATAAGAGGACAGCATACGGATTAAGGGTTAAAATCTGGGTAGGAGATGGACCAAACGATTATGTTATTGGTGTAATAAGCGCTGTTCCCCCACATGTAACAAACCCATCAGAGAGGGAAAAAGTACCATCAATTGATAATATGACACTCGACTTTGGTGCAAGCAGCAAAGAAGAGGCAGTAAATATGGGCGTACTCCCTGGATGCACCTGTACTCCAGATGCCCGCCTCGACTATCTTGGAAAAAAGGATTCAGACCTGGTCATAGCGCCTTCTTTCGATGATATTAGTGCAGTTGTGTCTCTCCTTGTGGCGCTCGAAGAGCTAAAAAAAGATCCCCCTGAAGGTCTAAAGATACATGTTGTAGCTACTGTGCAGGAAGAAGTTGGATTGAGGGGAGCCACTGTTTCGGGGTTTAATCTCAATCCATGGGTTACAATGAACTCAGATACGACAAGCGTTCTCGCCCCGGGGGTACCAGCATCAAAGGTCGGGAGTATAAATCTCGGAGAAGGTCCGATAATATGCTTAGGCCCGGCATTTAATAGGAAACTCTGGGAGCTTATGATGAAAGTTGCAGAGGAAGAGGGAATCCCGTATCAGAGGCGTGGAGTGCCAGCTAGGAGTGGGAACGACTCTTGGGCGCTCCAGATAGCGAGGGGAGGATCAATTTGCGGATTACTCTCGATGCCTAACAGATATATGCACTCTGCCAACGAGGTTGTATCTCTAAAAGATATTGAAAACATTGGAAAGCTATTCGCTGCGACTGCAAAGGCTTTAACAACTTGCGACATGCCCCACACCGTCCAAGTTTTCAAGAGATAACTTTTTGAAAGTCAAGATGACAACAGCATAATCTTTTTTGCCGATTCCTCGGATTATCCGGGGAGACCTCGGCTATAGAATGAGATAACTCGTTAGGGAGCACCTCTCAATACGTGACTATATTTTAGATTTTGAAGGGGCATTTGAGGGAGCACTGTTTATTCAGAAAAGGAAAACATAAGAATGATTCTACATGTTCAAGATAACTCTAGTTTAAAGTAGTGAACTTTTTTGAGACCACTCATGTAATAAAAGCACAAAAAAGAAAAGAGGAAAAACTTGGAACAGAGATTATAGGTCTAAAAAGAAAAGAAAAAATCTCTATATTTTTTGTTCGAAAGAAAGGTACCCTTTTTCTTTATGAGGAAGGAGAAACATTAAAACATGTTCCCCTGAAATCCTCATGCCAAATTCGTAACCCACAGCATCAGCAATATCTGAAACGGTTCGTTTTCCGTTAATAAAATTCAAAAATTCGTGATTCAAGGGACGTGTTGAGTAAAAATTGATATTAGAATCTACTTTCTTCATCAATTTATAAAGTTTCCATCTAAATTCTCTCGTAAGACGATTGGGAATGAGCGTATTTCCTAGTAATGTGGGTATTGTATTTTCACAATCTATTTTCATTTTTTACACTTCCTCCAATAATGAACTAAAGCTATCAATTTTTTCAATTTCAAATTTATTTTTCTTTAAAAATGATTCCTTTAATGAATTCACTTCATCATAAAAAGAAGAATCATTTACCAAACTCTTAACTGATTCAAGCGCTCCAAGACTACGTTCAGTCAAGTAAGTTATCTCACCTTTGCGGTACTTTACGATTTTCTCTATGTTTTTAATAGCTTCTTTTCTTTGTTTACCATCTTTATTCAGCTCACAAAGTTCATCTAATAAATCATCATATGTCTGCACGGAGGCATTCATTAGTCTTGCTTCACCTTTAGACTCAACCATATGGGCTATATATCTAGCTTGATCAGTTCCCGCATTTGCTATTGTCAACGCTACACTTGTGGTAACCTCACCGCACCGTTTGAGCACTGCTGGATCCAATTTATCAGCTGTGTAAGATTGAGTATGGAAATGTTTGCAAGGCCAAGACATAAACAAAGGTGACGGGACCTTAAGTCTCATTAGTCGAGAGTTATCACTCCAGGGCGTATACGGAAGAGTGTTAAATCTTATCAATTTGATATCTCTATCCTCATCCTTAAATTGTGGTAAACCATCCTTTGAGACCTTTTCAATAGTATCGATGCAGAGGTCGTTTATGTAAGAGGGGATGGATTCGGCAGATTTGTAATGTATTAGAGAAGTTTGACTTTCACTTTGGTCATTTCCAACACTACAATATACAAAGGCGGCTAATATATTTTTAAAATCACCTGAAAATGTCTTAAGATATGCACCAAGACCAGCACCCTCTGCCCCAAGAATGAATTTGATTGTCCTTTTTGGCCGAGATATTTTACCTTGCCTTATCAATGACATTATAGTTCGAGCATTCTCAATCCATAGTCCGACTCCACCAGCACAGTTACCCCCAGGTTTTGTACCAGAGCTATGTGCTACAAACCAAACTTCCTGTTCAGATTTTTCACTGCCATTTATTACGCCTATAAGAGCTTCTCCCTTTCCAGGGAAAAGTTTTGCATCAATGAATGCTTTTAATTTAACTGGGCCATTCTTGAGCAGAGATCTAAGATATTCGCCCTGCGAATGAGAAATACTAAAAGCCCAACCAGTTCCCTCTTTGGAACAACATCTCAATAGGGAAATGGCATCCGGATGGTTCCTTCTAACTCTATTTCCCTTGTTATCATCTCCGGGTAAATTTCGTTCATACAGAAAATTATCGGTGACAAGCCCAAGGGCACCATACTTTTCAATGGCTAGTTGAAACATCCTAGGCCCACATGGTAGATTACCTTCTCCGCTTGCCAAGACTATTTTTCCTTGAACATCTTTTCCTATAAAATCAGACTCTTCAACACCTCTACCAACATCAACTAGCTCTGCCACAACTCCCTCTGGAGGCGTGGGAATGCTCCAATGCCCAATACACGTTGGGGCATCATCATAAGAGGTGAGTTTTTTATCTATAGGTCCAACAATTTCCAAAGAAGCATCGTTTACATCCCATCCAATGAAGCCAAGGTCCTCAGTACCATTATCATCAGAGGGATATTTTACGACATAAACTTCATCCAGTCCATATTCCTCAAGTCTTTCTCTAGAGTATTTAATTGACTCTCGAAGTCCTGAAGATCCATGTTGTCTTAAAAATTGCGTAACAAAATTTGCATGTTGCCAAGCCTTATGACCAGAAAGATCCGTTACAACACTTTTTTGTAGCTTATTCAAGTAATTTCACCTCTAGAACTAGCTTACAATAATATTAAAGACTTTTTCTGTATACTCACGTGAAAAAATAATGTTTACTAAATTTAAATAAAAAAAGAAAATAATTGAAGGGGATTATTAGGCGCTATTATGTATTTTGCTTGGTTTGCCAGTAGGTGAAAATTGAAACAACAACAGCGATTAGAGAGAGAATGGTTGGAACCATAGTTTGAGCAGAA
>PBSW01000029.1 GCA_002726865.1 Candidatus Bathyarchaeota archaeon | reverse complement strand
CCCCTGAGGAGGAGACCCCTGAGGAGGAGACCCCTGAGGAGGAGACCCCTGAGGAGGAGACCCCTGAGGAGGAGACCCCTGAGGATGCAGTTCCCGAGGCTTCCAGTTTGGGGATCGGTGACATCAAGGGTGTGGGTAAGGCAACAGCAGAAAAGCTAATGGGGGCTGGTTTCGAGACTTTGGAGTTAATAGCATCCGCTGACGCTGACACCCTATCGGAGAAGACAGGCATATCGGCAAAAGTCGCGGCCAAGATTATAGAGTCAACCAAAGAGCTAATCTAGCGGTCATCGGGACCCTTGTCGCGCAGGCGATTTTCTTATATAATTAGTTGTTTGTGCATGTAATACTGGTTTTCTTGAACAGTTTGCTGTTATTTTTTGGACCATCCGGTCTGATGCTGCGGAGTATCATGACTGTGCTTCGGTCAACATTCTGGATGATGATTGCTGAGTATAAGTGTACCATGATCCAACTAGCATTTAATGAGGGGCCAGGGGATGGGAATAGGTGGCTTAAAATGGAAGGGTTTCAGGAGTGTTCCTCAATTATATGGGTTAAGATGGTGGCATGGGCGATGAGGAATGTGATCCTGATGGGTTGGTTGAAAGTGAGGCCGGAGAGGTTGATCGGGTCCTTTATGTTGAAAAGGATCGTTATCCTACCTGATATTGAGCTACTCTCAGTGTCCTGAGTTTAATGCTGCGTGTGCGAACTTCGATTGGCTAACCCAAGACAAGTAAATAGACATTATAACTGCATCAGATGATTCTCCTTCTCTACGGGTGAATGAGAGAAGTTGAAATTACCGATTTTCCTTATTATCTAGACTAGGAGGTTATCCCTCATTGATAGCCCATATCTAACTCACATGAAATAGCTAACCGGTAGAGATAAAATAGCTGTGAACTTTTTTCTCATGGATGGACTTGGACGCGAGGTTCTGTGGGAATTATAGCTCAACTATCCCCTGGGATCACGCATTGTAGGTTATTCCCGTCCGGTCACCCAAAAGTAACGGGGGTCGTCGTCCACGACCCGGTTTGTGGGCCGGGTCCCCACGCTTGCCCCACCATCGACGTTAATGACTGCCCCGTTGATGTAGCTAGAGGCATCCGATGCCAGGAAGAGGACAACTCCTACGATCTCCTCAGGCTCCCCTGGTCTCGCTAGAGGCAGTGTTGGGATCCGGGCTCCGAGCCTCTCGGCCATCATTTCAGGTAAGGGCTTAGGTTGGGTATCTATAAGGCCGGGGCTCACCGTGTTGACAAGGATGCCGTAAGGAGACAGCTCGATAGCCGCCACTCTGGTGAAGGCCTCGACGGCGGCCCTGCTGCTGGCGTAGGCCGCGCCCCCCGGGGAGCCCCTTTTGGCTGCTCCCGACGAGAAGTTGATGATCCGACCACCTCCACCTACCTTGATCATGGCCTGCGCCGCGGCCTGAGTCATCAGAAAGGTGCCCCGGCAGTTCACCGCGTATACCCTATCCCAGACCTCTGCCCGTTCCTCGAGAAGCGAGGCGTGGGGGGCCACGGCTGCATTGTTTACGCAGGTGTCAACTCTACCGAACTCGATCATAGCCTCGTCAATGATGGCCTTAGCACCCTCTACGGTGCTTATGTCAGACACTAACGCCTTAACTCGATCGCCAAGGGGAGTACAAGTCTCAGCGAGACCTCCGGCGTCGCGGTCTGCTGCCATCACTTGGGCCCCTGATTTGACAAAGTGTTTCACTATGGAGCGCCCGATGCCGCGGGCGGCTCCGGTCACGATGACAGTTTTTCCAGTAAAATCAAAGCTTGCTCTTCCGGTATTGTCCTGGCTTCCCATGACACAGACATCATCTCACTTATGGAAAAAACTATGTAAAGCCTATTTTGTTGCGCGTGGGCGGTTTTTTATTTTTCTTAGATGTATCTATTAGTTTAGTGAATTATATGCAAAAATTCAGGGTGTATCCTAACCATTTCTTTTATGATGGCCCACTTGACCTAACTTTTCCGGATGATTGGGACGTTGAGATGTGCAAGATGGCATGTCATGACGAGGAGGCCTTGACTCCCGATGAGATCCAGAACAAGATATCGAATCCTATAGGCACGAAACCCCTCAGTAAGCTTGCTAGAAACAGGAAGGAAGCCGTGATAATGGTAGATGACATGTCCCGTATTACTAAGGCTGGATTAACATTGCCCTATGTCCTGAGGGAGCTGAATGATTCAGGGATCTCTGACGAGCACATCAGGATAATTGTTAGCTGCGGGTCCCATGGCCACCATTGGCTGGAGCATCTGGCAAAAAAGGTAGGAGGCGATATTCTAGAGCGTATCAATGTTTTCACCCACTCTCCCTGGATGAACCTCGTCAAGCTGGGGAAGACCTCTCGAGGGAACACCCTGAAGGTGAATAAAGAGGTGATGGCGTGTGATCTGAAGATTTCCATAGGGTCCATAGATGCTCATGGGTCAGCCGGGTATTCTGGGGGCGCAAAAATGATCATACCCGGAATTTCAGGCATAGACACGATCTGCTACATGCACAAAACCATCAGGGAGAAGGGAGGGAAAGCCGGCATTAGTAACCTATCTGCAAACGATTGCAGAGCCGACATGGAGGAGGCCGCACGGATGGTAGGTCTCGACTATGTAATCGACGCTGTTTGGAATGGGGGATACGAGTTAATAGATCTCTTCTGCGGTGACTTTATACAAGCCCACAGGGCTGGTTCTGAACGGGTGAGCAAGGCTTATGCCACTGAGCTTAGAAAGGAAGTGGATGTTTCGGTATCAAACGTGTACTCTATCGGTTACGCACAATACAGCCTATCCAAGATGTCTGTGAAGACGGATGGAGACATCGTTGCCCTAAACTTCAATGCGATGGGGATGCTGATACACAGAACCTTTGGGAGATGGGGGACGGACTACGGTGGCCCCCTGTTCCGACCCGGATCATTGACTAACAGCGTCAGTGAGGGGGAGAGCGCCACAGGGGGCCTGAATGCTAACGGAATTGTCGTAGTAAATCCTTTTCCCCATAGTAAGTCCCAGGAGTGGAGATGGCAGACCGACAAGATCCAATGGGTCAAGACTTGGGAAGCTGCGTTGGAAAAATTGGCGGAGCGTCATGGCAAGGGTACCAAGGTTGCCATATATCCGACTGAAGGCCATCAGCGGACTATTGAACAGCTAAGAATAAGATGAATCTGCATAGTCTGACCGTGTTAGTATTACCTCGAAGGGTTTCCCCCCACAGCTTAGATTTTTTCATCCCAATCTCCGAAGCTTAGTAACTACATCATTTTACGCATGCGTAAAAATATAATTCAATTCAGTAGAGTATCACTATGACACTGTCTGTGGGTAATTTAGATGCAAAAAAAGGCGAGAAAAAAACCGGGTATCTCCATGTAGGTGAGACATCGTTGAGTGATGTCGTGATGCCTGTAACGGTGATCAATGGTGCCAAGTCCGGGCAGACATTGGCCATGACTGCGGGATTCCACCCCCGGGAATATGCGTCAATAGAGTCTTTGACCCGGTTATCAAATCTTATCGATCCAGCCACCATCAAGGGTAGCGCAATCATAGTCCACATAGTGAATACGCCCGGCTTTGAGGTGAGGGGACGAAAATGTCCCATTGACGACGCTCATCCTATCAACTCCTTCCCTGGGAATCCAAATGGGGGTATCAGCCAAAGAATAGCGCATACAATAGCTAACGAGGTTTTGTCTCAGTCAGATTATTATATCGATCATCACTGCAACGATGTTCAGTGGGTGGGGCCCAGCAATGTAATCTACAATAGGACAGGCAACGATGATGTGGATCCAAAATCGGAGGCTATGGCCCGTTGCTTTAAGACGAAATATCTGAGAGAGTCCAAAGTAAGAGACTATAGTTCAGCCCTTGGATATGCCACTAACGAGGGGATACCAAGTATACTGACGGAGGTAGGAAGCATGATGGGCGTTTCATCTATGACCGGATTTTTTGAGGAGGACAAGATCGGCTGGAATATTGAAGGCGTGGATAACTTGATGAAATTAATCGGTATGATCGATGGAACACCATACCAATCGAAAGAAAAGCCAATAACTAATATTGTATATCTAAAGGCAAAACACTCAGGGATCTTGTTCCCTTTAGTAGAGGCCGATGACTATGTATCAAAGTGTCAAGCAGTGGCGGAGATCCGGGACCCATTCGGAAACCAAAAGGAGGTTATCATATCCCCTGTTGATGGGATTGTATCACTAATGACGTCTTATCGTGCGGTTAAACAGGGATTATCCGTCATTCAGCTATATGATATACCCTAATTTCCTTGTCTTTAGTTGCTTGATGCCCTCCTTTCCTAAAAGTCCTTTTATATCCCCTTTAATGGCTCTAAAGCGCTAGCCAGCCATTTAGTTAGAAGCTCTTGAGATATGGAAAACTGTTCCATACCATTTTTATTTCAGACTCTCTGGCAATAATTAAGTGCACAAAGGAAGAGGATTAATGTACGCCGGCAGAGGTTCTTTAGCCCCTTTTGTCGCCTCGCCCGTTGAGGTGGTGAGGACGATGCTTAAGTATAGTGACCTAAAGCCCGGTGAGAACCTATACGACCTAGGGTGCGGGGATGGTAGGGTTGTGATGATGGCGGCCGAGGAGTTTGGGGCGAACAGTGTCGGGGTGGACCTTAACAAACGCCTCGTCTCAGAGGCGAGGAAGAACGCTAAGGCTCTCGGACTAGGCGAGAGCGTTAAGATCATTCATGGCAACATCTTTGACTTAGACCTAAGCCAGGCGGACGTGGTCACTATGTACCTGACAACGAGGGCAAATGAGAAAGTGAGGCCCAAGCTCGAAAATGAGCTTAAAAAGGGAGCACGCATTGTGACCCATGATTTTTCAATTCCCGGTTGGAAACAGGAGAGGAACCTAAAGTTCCAAGAAGGATACAGAAGCCATAATATCTACCTCTATCGCTGGGCCCCAGACGGATCACGCGTGCGATAGATTCCAACTATAATCCATCATGTTCGATGAACACTGACCGTTTCCCATTTCTTCATGTTCAGATCAGGCAGAAAACTCCAACTTTCCATAGTGAAAAGATGACTTTGGCACCTGCAATCACTACTTCCAAAGTTCTTGACACTCGAGCCGTACCCTGAGACTTTTGCAGCAATCCCGCACTCAATCTTCTGATCGCTGAGCCTAACGTACACCGCATCCACGCTAACGCTTTTCTCTCTCAGCAGATAATCAATATGCCAGTGTATAGCCTTATAGATTCCCTTACTAGTGTTGAGATGCCGGATTATCCTTGCATTCAGTCCGTTGAGGGCAGAACCGACGTAGATATAACTGCCCTCCAGAAATTTAATACGACCCAGGACGCCTATCTGTAAGCATAGATCTTCCTTAACTGCGATACAGAGGCAGTAGACTCCCTTCACCACCATAACCATGAATAAACTTGCTTAGATTAAAGAGAATATGGCGTCCTTTCAGGTATATTCTTTATGTTAGACGGATGTCAACCATCATTTACTGGTCATATGTCCTTTACAGAACATGAAATAATCTTTAGGGGGCTAATCTAGGCAATGAAAGTAAAAGCTGTCTTTCTGGATTTCGGCGGGACACTGGCTTATGGGGGAATAGACTGGGGTGATTATCACATGGCCGTAAGGGTCCTTCTGGCTAGCCTAGGCTATAATCTAGATGCTGCAAGTCTGAAAAAGGCCGTTGGAGCTGCGTTACTGGAACTCCAAAGGCATCGCTCAAAGGGTCTGGAGAAAACTCACGAGGAGTTTTACAGAAAAGTCCTCAGAAAGGTGGGCATTCCAGCAGACGATGATACACTCAAAATGATACTCGATACCTTCAAGAATTATTATGTCTCAACGTTCTATCCTTGCACCGAGGAGGTACTCAAAAAACTCTCTGAGAGCTACAGACTAGTTCTCATATCCAATACCATGAGCAACCAACCCCGTGAGATGTTGGAAAAGACCGGGATGGATAACCTATTTGAACTCATAATCTGTTCTATGGACCTTGGAATCAGAAAGCCCAACCCTGCCATTTTCAAGTATGCCCTTGATAAGTTAGGCGTTTGTTCTAGTGAGACCGTCCACGTAGGGGATAATGTGGAAGCCGATATGGAGGGGGCCTCAAATTCTGGCATCACTCCCATCTGGATCAGGACCTCCGATCAGGGCTATTGGCCGGGACAGGCAATATCTAATATCTGCGACCTTCCTCAGTTCTTGGAGACGATACAAGAGGCCTGACACCTTAGATGTTAAATATCGGCCCTTTGTCAAAGGAGTAACATGCATTCGCGGGGGTTTTCGAGGTGAGCCATTTCAGGGCAGATGTTGATGAGGTCATGAGTAGGATGATGCCCGGATTGGATAACGATGAATACTCCCAGCTCCACAATCTTAGGGATACGCTCCTCGGATACCATCAGACGAACCAAGTCAAGATAAACCACTCCGTGATGGAGCTTATCTGCGCAAAACACCTTATAATGAACGGATTCCAGGTCGAGATAGAACACATGATCGATAAGGTCTCCTGCGACGTATTCGGGACTAAAGGGTTTGGGACGGCGCTAGTAGAGGTGGAGACCGGATTCGTCTCTCCTGCGAACGCCCTCGACCCGAACACATACCTGAAGGCTCGTATCGCCAGCAAAATCACCAGATATAGCGGTTTTGCGAACAAGTTCATTCTAGGGACTCCGCCATATTATATCATGCAGATACCACCTGCCCTCACCAAGCCCCCTAGGTTCAGAACTGATGAGGAGATCGCGGCCATAAAGGGGCTCTGTGATCTGTATTATACCAACCCCCCGGTTAGCATCGAGGAGATAAGGAATGCTCGTCTCCACTCGATCTACGCGATTGACGTTGATATGGTCTTTGTGAGGGAGTGGGAAGTTAATGAGTACCTGGGAAAGGCCGCCCTATGGTCACTTTAGGACAGAGAACGGAAAGACAGTGCGCTCTTTAACTTGTAGATAATGCGCCTGCTCGTCCACATGTCTAGGGGGGGTGGCACGCTAAGGAGAGCTGATCAACGACAGCCTCCCAGCGAGTCACAAGAGCCAGAGATCAGGGGATACGTCGAGAAGGTCCTCAAATTGCTTTCGATGGATAAGACTCCAAACGTTCCGGTTTTCTACTCTATGAGAGAAATTCTGATTCGCGCGCTACACCTATATATGATCGGGGGACCTCGTTTTCTTGACTTTTAATGCCTCAGATCTACGACCTAAGTGAATATACCAAGAAGCTCTCATCTATGAGTCTAATCGTGGGCAACGGCCTCTGCAGCAACATTTATGTCATAGGCAGGGAGAACGCCGTCATAGTGGACACCGGGATAGGAAACTCTATTAACAGCGTATGGCCTGAGCTTGAGAAGCTTAAAATCTCTCCTGAAAACGTGAAAAGCGTTGTGTTGACCCATGCCCACCATGACCACGCTATGGGGGCGTTCATCATCCTCGAGAAAACGAATCCAAAGATATTTGTCCATAGTCTTGACGCCAATTACATCGCGTCCAACTTCGGCCCTAACCTAGTTAAAGTGGAGGAGGATCACCTTATTGAGACCGATCTTTGGCCCTTAAAGACCCTCTGGACCCCGGGTCACACGGAGGGGGGGATCTGCCTCTATAACGAGGATGAGAGAGTCCTCTTTTCTGGCGACACAGTCTTCCCTGATGGGTATTACGGGCGATATGACGGAGAATCCGGTAGCCTCGAGGCAATTATCGAGTCTCTACGGAAGCTCAGTGAGATCGACGTAGATATCATGTTACCTGGGCATGGTATGCCTGTCTTCGAGGGAGCAGGAAAGCACATTCTGACGGCGTACCAGAATGCTTCACTCCGCATCTAAACATCTTAAATATTCATCCGGTTCATTCTAGGAAACGCGGATTCAAGATGGAAGAAAAGAACCTCGATTTCAGGAGCGATACAGTCACCCGACCAAGCCCGGAGATGAGGGCGGCTGCTCACAAAGCGGTTGTCGGAGACGATGTCTACGGGGAAGATCCCACGGTCAACGAGCTCGAAGCCATCGCAGCGGATATGCTTGGTATGGAGGCTGGACTCTTCGTTACGAGTGGGACTCAGGGAAACGCAGTTGCGATCCTAGCCCATACGAACAGGGGGGACGAGATTATCCTCGAGGAACGGAGTCACATCTACTTGAATGAGGTGGGGGGCTTAGCAGTCCTCGGCAGTCTCATGGCCCGAACGTTGAAGGGTGAGATGGGTTGGATGAATCCAGATGATATCCGGGGGGCCATCAGGGCCGATAATATCCATCAACCCACGACGAGTCTCCTCTGTATAGAGAATACCCACAACACCTCCGGGGGGATACCTCTCACCGTGGATCAGATGAAGGCCGACTGGGAAGTCGCTAAGGAGAACAACCTAAGTGTGCACCTCGACGGGGCAAGGATTTTCAATGCTGCTGTAGCGCTTGGGGTAGACGTGAAAGAAATTTCTCAGTATACTGACTCTGTCCAGCTTTGTCTTTCCAAGGGGCTGGCGGCTCCCATAGGATCTTTGGTGGTGGGAAGCGAGGACTTTATTCTAAAGGCCCGGAAATACAGGAAGATGCTGGGAGGAGGGATGCGCCAGGTGGGCATTATCGCTGCACCGGGGATCATCGCTCTCACCAAAATGGTTGACCGGCTAGTAGACGACCATGCAAACGCGAAACTCCTCGAGGAGGGTCTCCGTAAGATCAACGGGATCAAGATCCTCAAACCAGTGAGAACCAATATGGTCTACATCGACATAGGGGGCCTCGGATGGACGGGTGTTGACTGGAGTGATGCATGCGCTAAAATTGGGTGGAAGAGCAGGGGAAGGAAGACGAGCCTCAGGATGGTCACGCATTACGGAATCGAGAGGGAGGACATCGAGGCCTTCCTCGACGGCATAACTGCGGCGGCTCCGAAAATTTAGCCCAGAGGGCCCCTTCACATCTTTATATCTCCTATATGCTTCTCTCCGTTATGATTATCGTCTCAGCCGAAAAACTTCTGAAACTGGGAATAGATATCTTCATAGCTCAAGGGCTCTCAAAGGAGAAATCCGAGTTTCTCGTAGAGACTCTCGTGGAAGGCAACCTAACCGGTCACGACTCGCATGGTGTTTCCTATTTTATCAGATACTCTGAAAGGATTAAAAAAGGATATATTAAGGTGGACACCCATCCCGTCATCTTTCATGAGACGCCTGTAACCGCCTTCATTGACGGTAAGTATGCACCCGGCCAGGTGACAGCCAAGAAGCTTACCGAAGTTGCCGTGGCTAAAGCTAAAAAGCACATGGTAAGCGCTGTGGGAGCTTTCAACTGTAATCACATCGGGAGGATCGGATATTATACAAACTGGGCGGCGAAGCAAGGAGTGATCGCCCTCATGTTCGTCAATGTGGGAAGTCCATCTGTGAGCGTTTACGGAGGAACGGGCAAATTCTTTGGGACAAACCCGATAAGCGTTGGAATACCGACCAAAAATACCAAGCCTTTCCTCTTGGATTATGCTACTTCGGTCGCAGCTGCTGGAAAGATTGGGGTAGCACAAGCCAAACATGACAAGATCCCTCTCAATTGGACTAGGGACAAGGACGGAAAACCGACAGATGATCCCTTCGCCCATGATAAGGGGGGATGGCTGCTGCCGTTCGGTGAATACAAGGGCTATGCGCTCCAGCTCGTTTCTGAGCTGCTGGGAGCTGTCCTGACAGGTTCAAGGGTTGGAATGGATCCGGTTCAGATACCACCCTCAACCAATGGCGTTTTCATAATCGCTGTCGATCCGAACGCTTTCGTTGGTCTTGATACATTCACAGAGGGAGTGGATGGTGTCATTGGGCGCGTAAAGAAGGTGGAGCCAGAACCTGGTATGAGAGTCATTATTCCTGGGGAACCGGAGTGGGAGACAAAAGAGTCTCGCCTCGCTGATGGGATTCCCCTCCCTGAGGAGACCTGGGAAGGGATCCTGAGGCTCGCAGAGGAACTCGGCCTCCGAATAGAAGATTACTAATTTGAAATATTTCCGAGTTTACACTATATCTTTTTTCAGGGGGAGGGCGGTTCTCGATGGATATGAACTAATAGAAACTATATAGATACCACGTTTATCCACAATTAAGGTGTATTCTCCCAGGTGACAAAGCTTTCCATTTCACGGCTGATAAATAGGATATTATTCAAGTGGATGTAGATGAAACTCAAGGGCACTCAGAGACCCATCCCCTTACCCTCCTGTGTAACTTATTTTCTTTATTTGCAGAAATGCGAAGCACCTTTCCAAAAGAGATTATTGTGTTACTTTTACATAGTGGATTTTATGAGCAGTAAACGTTCTTCCCTCCCTTGATTAGGCGTTTATCATCCATTCCGGTTAATCCAAAATGAGTTGATGGGGGAGAGGATAATCCTTCTTGAAAGGATCGTTAAGATCTATTATTCCAATTATCTCGGATGCTGGTGCACTTTTCCGTTGCGGCGACGACGGCATTTATGAGCGTCGTACGAAGCTTTCCGTCCTCCAGCTGGTAGATTCCTTCAATTGTGGTCCCTCCGGGGGTCGTGACAGCGTTCTTAATCTGGGATGTATTCATCTCTCCGTCTAGGATGAGCTTGGCCGTACCTAGTACTGCCTGGGCGCAAGAGTGGATGCTCAGCTCCCTTGGAAGCCCGACCTTGAGGCCGGCGTACATGAGGGCCTCTATAACGATGGCGATGAATGCTGGGCCGCTTCCGCTAAGGCCAGTGATTGCGTCCATAAATCTTTCCTCGACCTCTTGGTGCTGACCCATGGTGTCTAAGAGGCGCTTTGTAACTGATCTGTCATCATCTGTGATCCTGCTATTGCAGCTATAAGCTGTAAATGACTCGCCGACAAACGCAGCGACATTGGGCATAGTCCTGACGAATTTGGCCCCCGGAACCGCTTTATCATAGAAATCAAGGGAAATGATGGCCGCTGTGGAGATAACGAGTTTACCCTGGATCTCCGATGCAATCTCCTTTAAGATGCCGGCTACATCCCTGGGCTTCACGCAGATGAATATAATATTCGCCTGTTTTGCCGCCTGGGCGTTATCTTGAGTGACCTCAACTCCGAGGCTCTTAAGCTCATCCAGTCTTTCGGTTCTCCGCCGGGTGGCTATGATCCGGTACTGGTAGGGGCTCTTGCTGAGGCATTTTGCAACTGCTTCACCTATCACTCCAGCGCCGACTATAGTAATCGTTTCTGCCATATTAGTTTCTCCTCAGTGTATAGGATATTGACCTTGGGCAGAAGTTCATAAATCTTTATCCTGTCTCAACTCTTCGTCAAATATTGCTAAAAACTAGAAAAACGGGTTTGATTTTAATGATTGATCCTTGGCAAGAATCCTTTCTATTGCGGGTGGAATATAGTGTCCAATATACATATTCTGACTGCAGTAAAACGATTTGAATGAATTGAAACTCGTAGAGCGGTTGCATCATAAACGGGTCATACAGACTATCAAGCCGAACTAAGAAGAGGGGTTGAGACTCTACACGTATCAATCTGCGAGTCCAAGAATTCACTATTACCTGCTCCTCAAAATGAACAAGTTAGATAACCCTTGATGCGGAATCTGCTTTAAGTAGAAGTCATCTATAAAAATTACATCATCGAAGCATAGGAGGCTTGGCATGAGAGACAAGATAAAAGGAGTTATCACCTGGTTATACTACAGGGACTTGCCTGTAGCCGTAGAGTTCTATAAGAATGTCATGGGCTTTAAGATGAAAGTCGACCAGGGCTGGTCGAAGATATTCAAGATAAATGACGGGTCTTATGTGGGACTTGTTGACGGGAAGCATGGCTACCATCAGGCCAGTGAAATTAAGCCTGTGATCCTCTGTATAAACGTAAGCGATGCCGATGAATGGCATCGAATGCTTATTGAGAAAGGCTTGGCCCTGGAGATGCAACCAAAGGAGTCAAAGCGCCTCAAGATCAAGGTTTTCATGTTCAAGGACCCCGAAGGTTACATCATCGAGATCCAGGAAACCCTGCCAGGGGGATGCTCTATCTAAAATTTATTCTTGACGGAAAAATAGGTTGGTAGTTAGTCCAAGCCAAGCTCCTTTCTTTGGCTCAGTACCCCTTGCTTCAGGTAGGTTAGATCGCTACCGATGGTAATTAAATTATAGCCCTTCTCCATCCGATCCTTTATTGTCTTCCCTGATGCTAGGTGGACCCCCGTTGCCTTCCCCGCAGCTTCTGTGGCTTCATACACCCGATCGATAGCTTTCTGCACATCTGGATGAGACATGTTGCCTAGGTGGCCATACGAGGCAGAGAGGTCTGCCGGACCGATATAGCTCACATCCATTCCTTCCACGGAGACGATGTCCTCAATGTTCTTAACGGCCTCCTTAGTCTCGATCTGGCAGATCACCAGGATCTCGTCGTTGGCTGTCTCGAGATATTCTGGGTCAAACATTGCGGCTCGCCTAGGACCACACCCTCTCTGGCCATCTGGGGGATATCGTGTTGCCTTCACAGCCATCTCGGCCTCCTCCCTATTGTTCACCCAGGGGACTAGAATTCCGTGGGCGCCAATATCTAAAGCCTTCTTTATGGCGACTTTTTCGTTCCACCAGACTCTGACAATAGGGGTGGTCTTCGAGTCTCCCCTCATTGCCTGCATTAGTGTCTGGGCCATATAGGTGTCTAGGGGAGCGTGCTCGGTATCGAAAACGAAATAGTCAAATCCAAGGGTAGACATCATCTCGGCCGCGATAGGGCTCTCGAGAGTGGTCCAGGTTCCGTATACCTGCTCACCTGCTTTGAGCCTCCTCTTAAGTACATTCTTCATACTCTCCAAACTCCAAGGCGCATGAAAGTACGGTCTCAGTATGCTGTATATATGGTTAGCTTAGACTTAAGCGTGTGTAAAGAAAAATGGGCTTAATTTGTCTTTTTAATTAATCGTACGCGTCCATGAAGCAAAACAATTTTTAAACCCCACACACTCCGGGGAAATCTATAAACACAAACTAGATTTATACGTGCGCGATATCAAGCAGTCGAAAACAAACTCATTTGCATCATAGACCATGCCAATGTGTAATGGATCCCCCCTCTTGAAGAAATTGATTTTCGGGGGCCACATTGAGGTCATTGAGCCGCCATACTGGCAAAGAAGAGGTATACCATTTCAAAAAAGGGCACTAATGGTCAGATCTCTCACCGGAGTCGGGTACTTATCACTATATTGTATCAAAATAGAGGCACTAGACAAAATTTGTCAGGCTTGCGCAGTCTGGACCATGTTAGACAACTAGAAAAAAGGGACATTCTAAAGCGTGTCTAGGAACCTTTCTAACCGTCCCACGACATTCTTAAGGACTGGTACGGGTTGTACCAGAGGGACCCTGATGAATCCATCAGTACTGATCCCGAACCTATGGCCAGAGCTCAGACCCACGTTTTCAGCCTCCTCGAACTTTTTTACGAAATCCTCGGAACTGATGCCATAGCTTTTTGCATTGAACCAGGAATAGAATGCTCCCTCGAAGAGATGACAGTCAAGACCATCAATACCGTTGATGGCGTGACAGAAGTACTTGCGCCTCCTGTCGTATTCCTGTCTCCTCTCCTCAACGTAGGACATACTCCCTTTGAGGGCTGCAGTTCCCGCAGCATAGACGAATGTGGCCGGTCGGGGAGCTGTGAGAGCATTGATTTTAGTTGCCTTATCAAGATATCTCTCAGGGACGATAGTGTAGCCGAGGCGCCACCCTGTCATGGAGAACGTCTTGGAGAAACTCATGATGTTGATGGTCCTCTCCTTTAGTCCCTCCAGAGTTGAAGTTGCGATAAACTCATTATCGTCATAAACAAAGTGAAGATAGATCTCGTCACTAAAGATGGCTAGGTCGTAGTCAGTGGCGATCTCTCCAATACCCTTGAGTTCCTTTTTGGTAAAAACAGTTCCAGTAGGATTATTTGGATTGCAGATGAGCACGGCCTTGGTGTCGGGACTGACATAGTCCTCAAGGGTGTCTATGTCAGGATGGTACCCATTCTCCCGATTAAGCGGTGCAATAGAAGCCTTTACCCCCATCTCGTTGAGAATCCTATAATGTCCCGCATAGCTGGGACTCCACATTAGGACCTCGTCCCCCTCCTCAAGGACTGAAGCGAGAGCGATATATAGGGCAGCGCTGCTCCCCGCCGTTGGGACCACGTTCCTAGTCTCATATGCGGTTCCAAAGTTGGCATAGTATTCTACCACTGCCTCCTTAAAGTTCTCTGGAATCGCCCCCCTGGCGTAGTGGGTCCACTTTCCCCCCTCCTTTATAGCGTTAAGTGCCGCATCTATGACCCATGAGGGAGCCTCAACGTCTGGGTCTCCTGCTGTTAACTTGACATAATTATTGGAGATATCAACTTCCTCCTGCTGAGGATAGGACATTCGAGGTCTTATTTAACTCAAAGGATGAGGGAAAAAATAGTTAGAAAAGGAAGCCTTCTTTTTTGGGATCATTGGGGTCAATCACTATATGGTTGAGGGCGGTAATATATGCCGTCGCGGCAACATCAGGTTGAATCGCATCGTAATTCCCGACTTTGACCTCCTTCGCGACTTTGCCGTAATGGAGGGTGTTGATAGTGCTCTCTGCGACAAACTCGTCCCCCAGTTTCATCTCCCCCTTCCCATAAAGGGCCGCCATCCGTGCGTTTGTGCATGTGCCTGCGGGAGACCTGCATGATTGCTTCGGCCCGAAAACGTTCCAGTGCCTGCTGTCTGCTCCCTTCACCGTAGGTTCAGTGTAAAATGTCACAAGGTCAAGGACATTGAACTCAGGGAAATCAGGGTGGGCTATCTTGACATTCTCGGCGAGGTGGTTCCTGATCTTCCAGCCTAGGGGTATCCAGTAATCCTTGTTCTGGAGTGTGGGCTCAAGACCTATGCTCGCAGCATTGATAAATGCATACCAGAGACCACCGTAAGCTATGTCCGCTTCAACCATCCCGACGTCAGGGACATCCATCTTCACGGTCTCGGAATAGAATGAGGGCACCCCCTCCATGGAGATAGATTTCGCCTCCATGTCCTCCACCGTGACCTTTGACTTTACGAGGCCTGCTACAGTGTCCATCACGATCTCGGTTACAGGCTCAGTCACCTCCACCATCCCAGTGTTCACTAGAACCGCGGAGACGCTATACGTGCTATCCCCGCAGGCGCTGAAATATCCGTCTGTCCAGAGGTAGATAACCCCAATATCTGCCTCAGGCACAGTGGGCTCGGTCACCACGGCCCCTAGGAGCCCCGCGAAGCCCCTGGGTTCCCTGAGCATTGTGGGTCTTAGGTGATCATAATGTTCTTGGAAATATGACTGCTTCTCAGCCATCGTTGAGCCTTTGAGCTTGGGTATACCCCCCACGACAACTCTGGTCGCCTCCCCTGATGAGTGGGTGTCGATACACTCGATAATACGAGAGAACTTCAAATTGTACCGTAGGGATTATCTGATACCTGTATATTTACCGTTTTTGGAGAGCCTAATCGGAATTACTAATGAACTTCAAGTTCAGTATTGCGCTGAAGAGTGCGGGTATGTGAAAAATGCTAACTTCAAAGACAGTGTCGAAAATTGCCCATGAAGTCCGTTGAACAAGGAAGATAACGATTGACAGGCTAACCAGCAACAGTGTGCTGAGTCTCCAAGATCCACCATCTCCCTTTATCTCAATTCATCCCCCAACGGAACGTGATGAAAGAAAAGAAGATCACGTATCTTTCTAGGAGTTCAGGGTTGCAAGGGGTATATCCTGATAAATCCCGTTCGGAAGGACTCTCCTAAGAGTCATGGGTAGTATATCTCCCTTGAGCTCCTCCAAAGAGATGTCAATGGGGGCATTCATAGAGTCAGGGAGCTCGACTAAGATAGGTGCACCTAGGGAGATCTGAAGCGACCTGGCGCCAATTATTCTAGCCCGCTCAAATCGGGTGATCTTTACAGGCCCTATCTGAATTTCGTTAGACAATATTTTCTCATTCAATCCATTAGATCGAAAATCTACATAGGGGGCATGCCGCCCATTCCGGGAGGCATTCCACCCATGCCCCCACCTGGGGGACCTGCAGGCATGCTCATTTTGGAGGCTGCGATGATATCGTCGATCTTTAGCAGCAATGTTGACGCCTCAGTTGCAGATTTTATGGCCTGTACCTTTACCTGGGTGGGCTCGTAGACGTCGATCTCCGCCATATCTGAGACCTCTCCAGCTAGGCCGTTGATGCCACTCCAGAGCTCTCCCCTTTCGTGCGCAGCCTGAAGTTCAGACAGTGCATCAATGGGATCCATACCTGAATTTTCAGCGAGGGTCACAGGTATGACTTCTATCGCTTCAGCAAATGCCACAACTGCGAGCCTCTCCCGGCCTGTTAGGGTCTCCGCGTGGCGCCTCAGCTTTCGAGATACTTCGATCTCAGGGGCTCCACCGCCCGCCAAGATCTTTGGGTCTTCGACCACGTCCTTGATGACACATAGGGCGTCATGAAGGCTCCTGTCTGCCTCGTCGACGATTCGCTCTGTGCCACCCCTCACTAGTATGGAGACCGCCTTGGGGTTCTTGCATCCCTCTACGAAGATGAGCTTATCATCGCCGATCTTTTTCTCCTCGACATTCTCGGCGTAACCTACATCTTCAGCCGTTAGGTCGTCTACATTGGTTACGACCTTGGCTCCCGTCGCCTTGGCAAGGGCCTCTAGGTCACTCTTTTTGAGCCTCCGGCCGGCGAAAATACCCTCCCGGGCCAAGAAGTGCTGAACCATGTCATCAATCCCTTTCTGGCAAAAGAGCACATTAATGCCGGCATCCTTGATCTTCTGGACCATTTGCCGGAGCATGTTTTCCTCCTGGTCAAGATAGGCCTGCATCTCCTCAGGTGTCTCGATCTGTATTTTAGCATCGAACTCGGTCTTTTCTATCTCCAGAGCCGCGTTTAGGAGGCCAATCTTGGCGTCCTTGACTACCTTCGGCATATCGGCATGGACTACCTCCTTGTCGATAATTAGCCCCCTTATGAGGTTTGTATCAGTAAGGGACCCTCCAGGTTTCTTCTCCATCTTTACCATGTCTAGATCTACTTCAAAGCCGCTGTTGGCCTCAACTGCAACTTGGAGGACCGCGTCCACTGCTAGGTCAGATAGGTAATCGCTATAACCTGATACTAGCTTGCTAGCCATGGATGTAATTGCGACTTTTTTGAGACTATCCTTATCCTTGGGTTCGACCTCAATAGAGATATCATCTAAGATCTTGAGGGCCTGCTCCTGAGCATCCCTATAGCCGTCTATGATGACTGTTGGATGGATTTTTTTGTCCATGAGCTCTACTGCTTTTCCAAGAAGCTCCCCTGTTAACACCACAACACTTGTGGTGCCATCCCCGACCTCGTCATCCTGAGTCTTGGAAACCTCCACCATCATCTTTGCGGCTGGGTGCTGGACGTCCATCTCCTTTAGCATCGTAGCGCCATCGTTGGTGATGGTAACATCCCCGAAGCTGTCCACCAGCATCTTATCCATGCCTTTTGGTCCGAGGGAGGTCTTCACAGCCTCGGCGACAATTCTAGCAGCCTGAATGTTGGCATTTCTAGCGTCACTGCCTCGGTTACGCTCAGTCCCTTCCTTAAGAATAATGATTGGTTGTCCGCCATAACCACTTGCACTCAAACAAATTCACCTTGAAACTATAGCACAAACAAGGATATGGAATATAAATATTGCCGTCGCGCGCATAGTTATCTTGGGGTTACCAGACTAGGACCATTTTATATCAAAATCATGAGGTTAATTGATTGCTTACGTGTGCAATATATTTTGATGCAATGTTATATCTCTATTAAGGGAGTTTTAAATGTATGAAACTTCTGAGCTATCGTAAACGAGATATTTTTGGGATAGGCATCGTGATTGGGTCCAGAGTTTTAGATATCAACGAGACAGTTAAAAATAATTTTGGGGGGGCATTTATGGATATCACTATGGACGAGGTCTCCGATATGATCTCGTTTCTCTGTCTAGGTGAAAAAGGCCTCAGTGAGGCTCGCAAGGCTATTGAGTGGGTAACTGAACAGATTGCTTTAGACCAAGATGTAAAAGGCCTTGTTGATCTTGATAAGATTGATGTTGAAGCGCCTATTCCTCGTCCGAGGAAGGGTATTGTCTGTTTGGGCCTTAATTACTCTGACCACGTTGCAGAGGGGAGTAAAACCCTTGACGAGGAGCAATCTATCCCAGAGCACCCTATTTTCTTCACAAAGGCCCCGACGGCGGTCATCGGCCCATACAATAATATAGTCTATCCCCGGGTCACAGAAAAACTCGATTATGAGGTGGAACTCGCTGTGGTAATTGGAAAAGAAGGCAAGTATATCGCAGAGGAGGACGCATATACCCACATAGCAGGGTATTCTGTGTTCAACGACGTCTCCGCCCGCGACCTCCAAACGAGGCACGGACAATGGTTCAAGGGGAAAAGCATAGATACTTTTGCTCCAATGGGGCCTTATCTTGTAACTCCAGACGAAGTAGTTGACCCTATGAACTTGGATGTCAGTTTAAGCGTTAATGGGGTCATCCGTCAGGACTCAAACACATCCCACCTTATTTTCAACATTCCAAAAATCATTAGTATCCTGTCCGATGGGATCACCCTCGAGGTCGGGGACATCATCGCAACAGGGACGCCGGCAGGGGTGGGGAGCGCCCACAAGCTAGGCTTGATGAACGTTGGAGATTTGGTTGAGGCAAAAATCAAGGGATTAGGCTCCCAAAAAAACCGGGTTGTTTCGGAAGACTAATCTTGCGTGTGCCGAAGGCCATTGTTGTCCCAAACCAGCTATAGAGCATTGAGCACGACTGTTTCTACCTTTATCCAAAAGCAAAAGGCGGATGATCTCACGTGCTTGCAATTTATTAGTCTTATAGACTAGTAAAAAGACTTCAGTAAAGATTTAACATTCTAGCGCAATACAGGTGGGAAAGAAAGGAACAGGAGGAATTCAAATGGAGAAACAGACTCACACTCTTGCAAGGGGAGACCTTCTCGGCACTCCTTTGAGGATAGCCACAGGGGAATCTGCCGAGGTAATCCTGATTGCCACAGAGGAGATGGCGGTGGACGGGAGAGGATTGATTCACGGGGGCTTCACGTTTGGCCTCGCTGACTACGCTGCCATGTTGGCCGTCAATCATCCTTTTGTGGTGCTTGGAGGATCAGAAAGCCGTTTTCTTGCTCCAGTGAAGGTCGGGGATTCTATGATCGCCTTTGCCAAAGTGCAAGAGACCAAGGGAAGTCGCAGATCAGTTAGAGTCGAGGTATTTGTCAGCGACCTTCATGTCTTCACCGGTGTCTTCTCCTGCTTCGTTCTTGAGGACCACGTCTTAAACTGAAAAATCAACTCAGTTTTTGTTTCTACGCTTAAGATGTTAGAATTATTATTTTGTAAATAATTTAGAACCTAGAATAACTTTTTTTAGCGAAAATAGTTCAAATTATATTAACAATATGAGATTATCTCACGCACAAAGACCGTAGAGCAGAGCCACCTTCAGAAAAATCTACACCAATGTAACTGATATGCTGGACGGCGGGAAAAAGATCTCCTTAGCCTCAATAATTAACTTCAGCAAATAGATGTAGAGCAAAGGCATGCTCAAGTTCACTGGAGAGACATATGAAGGCGAAACTATTAGGAAATACATTGCCTCCTTGGACGGGGTGGCATCCAAGATTTACAGCACACGATCTGTCTTCTATATCCTCCTGAAAGACTTCCCTATTCATTCCTTAGAAGCCCTAAGAGACTCCTCTGAGTCAAAAAGCATACGGACGTCCATAACCTAGAATGACGAAAGCCATTACATTCCCCGTAAAGGGGAATACTCTTTTCCTAATTTACTATCCATGGCAAAACAAGTGTTATTCAATCCTGAGGAGAAATAATTACCTGATGATGTCACGTTGAGGATCACGGTTGAGGTGAAAGCAGGATCCAAAAAAGATGGGGTGATCCAAGGAGAGGGGGATCACTATATTGTAAGGGTGAAGGCTCAAAGAAAGAAGGGAAAAGCAAACATCGCCGTCCTCAAGCTCCTCAAAAAACACTTCGGGCGGCAAGCCCGTATTGTGAGCGGGTTAACCTCCACAACGAAGATAGTTGAGGTAGAGGACAAGAGCTATTAAAAAAAATAATCACCCCGAAGCACAGAAAATCCACTAGGGCAAAGGTATTTGAGGGAATAAACACCGTTTAGCATAACCCTGCGGATGACAAAGATCTCCAAAGATACCTTCTTCGATTGTGTTGTGAGGATTTGTGCTTGGACAGGGAGTTAGGTAATGGTTACTATAACTTTACGGCCGACTCTATCTGGATCCAATCCAAGCGATTTGTCTTTGTTGTCGCCGTCTTTTATCTGGCTGTAAGGGTTTCTTACCCGCCTCATATCTAGGAGACCCCTGCAGCGGTCCCTCAAGGACTCTTGGGTCTATGTGGAAATAATCTCATATCTAGAATCTCCTATTTCCCCTGACGAGCACCATGGTAGAGAGAGCCCCTCCACTTCTATCTTGATTCTATAGGAGACCGTTTTGTTAATGTCCAAGTTTTTCATTGTCCTTATCTAGGGGAACTCTGAAAGGTTTGAATTAGTTCAATCCCTTTTCTTGCCTTTCACTTTTTATGGATGTTGTCCAGAGACTCTATAGCGGATATCCTGAGGGTTACCATTATTCGATTCATCTCATGCCTCAATCCTTTTTCTACTTTCACTCCCCGTCTCTCTAACCCATCCGAGAGGAAACGGTCAATCTTGAGCCCTTCCTCATCAAAGTCCGTCAGTATAACCACGGATCCGTGCCCTTTTGAGGTTGCATCCATGAAATCAGCATCGGAAACCCCTACCTGTGAGAAAAGGATTACTACGCCTCGGAATCCAAGGTGTCTCAGGGCCTCTAGGTCCCGAGAACCCTCCACGATAACTGCGTCAGCCAGGGTCTCGATCTCTCCCAGGAGCCGGGGTAATCTCTTCAGAGCCTCGTATGTAGACTTGATCCTCCGCCTCTTCTTCAAACTGATTCCTCTTGGTCTAAAACCAATATTATTATCAGATCGTTGACATTAGTGCCCGTGGGCCCTGTGATGAAGGCGTCCCCCAGACTCTTGAAAAACGTGTAGGAGTCATTTTCTGACAGATATTTTAAGGGATCAATGCCCCGAGCCTTCGCCTTTATCTGCGTTGAGCCGTCGACCATCGCTCCGGCTGCGACAGTCGGCCCGTCTATTCCATCTGTTGCAAAAGCTGCAACCACGCATACCATGTCCTCGATCCCCTCAGATATAGCTAGAGCAACTTCCATATTTCTTCCACCTACACCACTACCAGTCACTGACACTGTAGTCTCTCCCCCGGCCACAAGGACCGCTGGGGTTTGTATAGGAGAACCATACTGGATAACGTCAAGGGCTGCCTTGGCGAAAGACCTCCCAACTTTCCGGGCCTCCCCCTCGACCTCGGTGGATATCAAATCAGAGTTATAACCTAACTCTCTTGCCCGTTCCACAGCGGCTCTTGCTGCGACGAGGTTACTCCCGATAACAAAGTTCTGCACTCTCTGGAATATTGGGTAACCCGGTTTTGGTGTCTCAGGGATCATCCCTAGATCCCCTTCCTCCAGATGCTCCTTGACCATTTGAGGAGCTCCCTCCCAGATCCCGTATCGCTCAAGGACAGCTCTTGCATCCCCAAAAGTGGTTTCATCGGGGGCAGTCGGGCCAGATGCGATTGTATCAAGGGGGTCTCCTACTACATCTGACAGGATTAGGCCAATGACCGTTGCCTGCTGGGACCTCTGGACCAATCGCCCTCCCTTCACCGCTGATAAGTGCTTCCGGACGGCATTGATCTCGCTGATGGTGGCACCACTCTTAAGTAGCTTCTGTGTTACGTCCTGGATGTCCTCCAGGGCTATGCCCTCAGCGGGATACGCTAGAAGCGAGGAGCCTCCCCCGGATATAAGAACTATTACAAGATCCGTTGAGTCTACGTTATCCAACATCTTCATCATCCTCTTTACCCCTGCAACGCTTTCCACGTCAGGTATGGGGTGAGAGGCCCCGTTTATTGAGATCCGGTTAAGGTTGTGCCTCGACTCCGTTCCCTTCAATACGTTGACTTCACCTGATGAGATCCTGTTGCCCAGGATCTCCTCGACGGTCTCCGCCATGGCCCCGCAGGCTTTGCCACCTCCGATGACATGAATGCCTCCAAAGTGGTTCAGATCCCATTTGAGTCCACAAATTGTTAGTATGGTTCCCTTTAGATTGAGGTTCCGTCTTACGGCTTCTCCTGGATCCACCGCATTTACTGCAGCCTCCAAGATGTCCAAGGCATCCATTCTCAGCCGTAGAAGGATATCGGATGATGCGTTCTCCAGTAGTTCATCGCGGTTGCGGAACACAGTTGGGGTCAACCTTAGTTGATATCCATTAAGAGAGATTCAAAAAGTGTTACGGGGCATTCATTCCGTGTCTGGCAGAGGATTAAAGGTTAATCAGTTATTCCCGCACGATATATCGGCTAGCGTGAGGCGGGTCTGGCTCCATTCCTTTCTTAGTCCTCACCTTACGCACGGTATTTTTTAGGAGTGTGTTGGGCACAGGGGACCAGTGGTCGAAAGTACTCTGCCAGAAGGCACTCCCGGAGGTAGCAGCCCGCATCTCCTGGGAAAGACCTAGGGTCTCGGAGACTGGGACCATGCCCGTCACGGTAACGGCGGGGCCTTTTTGTTCCACATTGTGGATGCTCCCCCTCTTTCTGCTCAGGAGTCCTGTGACGCTTCCTAGCTCCTCAGGAGGTATCCTAACCTGGATCTTGTAAATCGGCTCTAGCAATGTGGGCTCTGCCGAGAGGATTCCCGCAAAAAGGGCCCCACGTGCAGCAGGCATCATTTGGGCTGGACCCCGGTGGACGGGGTCCTCGTGTAACTGGCAATCCATCAGCTTGATGTGGACGCCTCTGACCGCTTCCCCCGCAAATGGGCCAGACTCTACCGCCCATTGGAAGCCTCCAGCTAGGTGCTGAAGGACCTCCCTGAGGCCCTGGATCCCAGAAGTGAAGTCCGTGAAGAGGTTGGCATTTTGTCCCACAGATACAACTCTTCTAGAGTCCCTGACATTCCAGCCCGCCTTCTCGCGAAGAGCTTCCTCTCTCTGACGTCTGGAGCTCAGCTCACTCAGCTCCCCATTCCTGATAAGCTCGACGATCTCAGGGTCCAAGGGCTCTATGTCGAACCAGACCCTATTATGCTTGTTAGGGCTTTTCCCCATAAATGGACCGACTTTTTGTTGAATTGTCTCCCTGTAGACAACTGTGGGCTCGGTCGCGGTGACGTCGAGTCGGTGTTCTCTTCCGAGGTCCTTGATGGCGATCTCTAGGTGGAGTTCTCCCATCCCCGAAAGAAGGTACTCTCCTGTCTCCTGGTTGATGGTGGCGACGAGGTTCGGGTCCTGGATGGATAGCTTCTGCATCGCGTCGATGAGCCTCGGAAGGTCTGTAGGCTTCTTGGGCTCCACGGCCACCGTCAGCACCGGGTCGGAGATGTATTTGATGGACTCGAAGCCGATCGCGCCCTTGCTGTCAGCCATGTCGACGAGGGTCTCCCCTGCTCTACCCTGATCGAGGCCCAAGAGGGCCACCAGGTTCCCAGCGGGAATCTCCTCGACGATCTCCCTGTACTGGCCCATATAGATGGCGACCTGCTGGATCTTGTACTGCTTGTTCGCGATGAGGAGGTAAACGTCCTGACCCTTCCTAATAGTACCGGAGAAGATGCGCCCCGTGCTCACCACCCCTGCCTGGGGGTCGATGAGGACGTTCGTGATAGCCACCACTAGAGGTCCATCGTCATCGAGATTCACCATCGACTGCCCCATAGGGCTGTCAATATCACCTTGCCAGATCTTCTCTAGCCGGAAAGGCTGAGAAACGACTGGATTAGGGAGGTGTTCGACGGCCATCGAGAAGATGGCGTCGGGGAGGGGCAGCAACTCCTGGAGTTTCTCGAGCTCCCCGTTCTTGTAAAATTCGACGATGTCCTTGAACGTTAGCCCTTTTGCCTGGAGTTGGGGTAGTGTGAAGCCCCACCTGTCGAGTGCGGAGCCGAAGGCGACTGTGCCGTTGGCCGCGTTGACGGTCCACTCGTTCCTCACGGCGTCCTCGCCAAAGGTCTGGACGATGGTGTTGAACTGGTTGATGACCCTCATGAGCTTCTTCATGACGGCGTCTGCGTCCATCTTTAGCTCCTTGATGAGCCGGTCAAACTTGTTGATGTACATCACCGGCTTCACCCTCTCCTCGAGGGCGACCCTTAGCCTCACCTCTGTCATTATCTGGAACTCCTCCACGGCGTCAACAAGGAGGATGCAGCCGTCCAATGCCCTGAGGGCCCGAGTAACTTTACCGGAGAAGTCGACGTGCCCAGGTGTGTCGATGAGGTTAATGACATATGGCTGGTCTCCCTCCTCGTAGAGGAGGCTGATGTTCGCCGTCTTGATTGTGATCCCTCTTCGCTGCTCCTCCTCGAGGAAGTCGAGGGCTCTAGTCTCCCCAGCCCTCTCGGGGGCCATGAAGCCCGCCATTGCGAGGAGGCTGTCGCTCATCGTCGTCTTTCCGTGGTCGATATGAGCGATGATTCCTATGTTCCTGATGTGTTCCTTGTCATTCATCAGGCCCAAGAGCTCTTTTGTCTGCTTAAACTTGGACATATCGATTCAAACCTGTAATCCGGAATACGGTATACTACCAAAACGGGGTCAATTTAAATCTATTTCTCTAATCACATCGAAAATATCGAGAATGGAAATAAATTATTGGACAATAGAAAACCATCCTATCAATGATTATCCAAAAACGCTTCTAGACAGTGAGAGAGAACCCACTAAATTATGAAATAAAGAAAAAGAGTGTATTGATAGCAGTGAGTTAATTTAGTATCTTCTACGATTGCCCTGGCCGAAGCCCCGGCCCCGCCCTCTATCGTACCCTCTGGGCTCCCTTGTGAACACTTTGCTTGACAGATTATTATCAAGGTCCACGTCCTCAAAGGGGGCATCATCAAGGAGATCGTAGCTTCCGTATCGGCCTAGATTGAGACGCATGGAACCTCTAAACAGGTTGACGTATGCGTCCTTGATGTTCAGGATCTGATCTTCCTCAACTTGGTCAAGGACATCGTCCCAGAGAGTGAGGTATATGCTTCCAGTTTCGTCGGCGATCAGAGCCTCAGCAACTCTATGAGACGACATATCGGATCTAGATGTAACCTCTCTCTCCTCGGTTTTGGCGATTACCTTAGCAACTGTGTATACCTTTCTACTGTACTGTGTTAAATTCCCGATTTTCACCATAGGGGTTTCGTTATTATTAGACTCCATTTTATTTCTACTCTTGTTATGCGAGCGAAAGACATCACAATAGAAATATAAGGCTTGTTGTTTACTGCGGGCGAGAGTGTGTCGCGATACTTGTTGGTCCCCTTTAATTCTGAACCTACCTTTTCAAACCTTGGTTTTCGTTCAGGTCAGAGTTTATGGCGATTCGCCTCAGATTCTTGGAATAGATCATCTGGGTGTTTTTACTCAGGTTTCTGATGCTCCACAGTGCCTTCACTAAACCTTCCTTAAAATCAGGCGAAAGCAAGTTGGCGCCCCGGGAAAGACTCGAACTTTCGACCGTCCGGTTAACAGCCGGGTGCTCTACCTACTGAGCTACCGAGGCACATCCTTCACTTGTTGTCTAATACTTCCCTTATTTGCTTTTTCACCTCGACGGGGTCGCCCCGGGCCCTGATCCTCCTGAGCACCTGCCCCAGGAGATAGTCAATAGCTCTGGTTTGCCCCGCCTGGTAATCGGTGACAGCATTCCGATTATCTGCTAACACCGCATCTATCGCTTCGCCCAACTCACCCCTATCCGCAGAGGCGAGCCCCTTCCTCTCCACGAGACCCCTGGGGGACTCCCCGGTGCTCACGTACTCCTTGATGAGCTCCCGGGCGAGCCTTTCCGTGATGGTCCTATCATCGATGAGCGTCAGGAGCTCCACGAAGGTCTCAGGTTCCACCTTCGACTCACGTAAGCTGACGCCCTCGTAGTTGAGGCTCTTCAGCAGGAAGGTGACCGTCCAGTTGGCCACCATCTCTGGTTTGGGGAAGAACGCGATGCATTCCTCGAAGAACTGGGAGAGGTCTAGTCCGGTGTTCACTATGATCCCGGCCTGGAACCGGGGGACCCCATGCTCCTCGACGTATCTCTGTATCCGGGCGTCGGGGAGCTCGGGCATCTCGGACTCGAGCCGGGCTATCCAGGCGTCGTCGATGTCGATTCGGACGAGGTCGGGATCCGTGATGTAGCCATAGTCCTCCTCCTGCTCTTTCCGGCGGAGGGTACTGGTGGTGTTGGACTTTGTGTCGTAGTGGCGGGTCTCCCGCATCACGGCGATGCCCATGTTGGCCATACTCTCCTGCCGGATGATCTCGTAGTTGAGGGCGTCCTCCACGGCCCGGAAACCGGTGATGTTCTTCACCTCCACCCTCTGCCCCCCCTTGAGGCTCACGTTAGCGTCCACCCGGAGCCCCCCCTCCCGCCCCGGGTCGTAGACCCCGAGATGCTCCAGGATGAGGGAGAGCTTCTGAAGGAAGAGGCGGGCCTCCTTGCTGCTGGTGAGGTCGGGCTCCGTCACGATCTCCACGAGGGGGACCCCGGAGCGATTGTGGTCGATGAGGGTGTACAGGGACGACGAGATGCCCCCGCCAACGTGGACCAGCCTCGCCGGGTCCTCCTCCAAGTGGACCCTGGTGATTCCGATGCGCCTCCCGTCCAGGAGCAGATGGCCCCCCAGGGCCAGGGGCATCTCGTACTGGGTGATCTGGAAGTTCTTGGGCATGTCCGGGTAGAAGTAGCTCTTGCGGCTAAAGTAGAACCGGGGCTGAACTTTGCATTCGAGGGCCCGGGCGATCTTCACTGCGTGCTCCACCGCCCTCCGGTTCACCTTGGGCTTGGCCCCGGGGAACCCGAGGCAGATGGGGCAGGGGTTCCCGTTGAGCTCAGCGTGCTCGGAGTCGGTGCTGCACCCGCAGAATAGCTTGCTCTCCGTTTCGAGCTGGACGTGGATCTCGAGGCCCATGACCGCCTTCACGCGCTCACCTCTAGGGCGTGGGCGGCCCGAATCAATGTACCCTCTCCCATGTGGTCGGCCATGAGGTGGAGCCCCACGGGCATACCGTTGACCCGTCCGCAGGGGGAGGAGATCATGGGTATCCCGGCGAGGTTGGGGGCCACCGTAAGGACGTCCATCATGTAGTGCTGGATAGGCTCCATCTCGGAGATCTCGTCGAACCGGGGTGCTACCATGGGCATCGTGGGAGCGGCGAGGACATCCACCTCGGCGAAGGCCCGCTTAAAGTCCTCGATGACCCGGGTGCGCACCCTGAGGGCCTTCAGGTAGTAGGCGTCCCGGTACCCCGCCATCCGGGTGAATGTCCCGAGGATGACCCGCCTCTTCGCCTCCTCAGAGAACCCTTGGGCGCGGACCCGGGAGAAATACTGGTCGAAGGCTCCCTCCAGGGGTTGGTGGAGCCCGTAGCGGAGGCCGCTAAACTTGGCGAGGTTGGTAGAGGCTTCAGCCATCGCGATGATGTAGTATGATGCGAGGGAAACTCCCGTGTGGGGGAGGCTGAGCTCCGTGACCGTGGCACCCTGAGATTCAAGCCTCTTGATGGCCGCCCAGACGGCCTCGGATACGCCTGAGTCTACCCCCTCACCGAAATACTCCCGGGGGACACCAATCCTCAATCCTTCGACGCCTTCACGCAGATACCCCGTGGAATCCTCGGGCTGGGCCTGACTGACGGTGGAGTCGTACTCGTCGGGGCCGCTGATGACTGAAAGGAGCAGCGCCGCCTCGGCGACGGTCTTCCCCATGACCCCGATCTTGTCGAGGCTGTTCGCGTAGTCCACGAGCCCCCATCGGCTCGTCCGGCCGTATGTGGGTGTGAGCCCCACGACTCCGCAGAAGGAGGCGGGGCAGCTGATAGAGCCCCCGGTGGACTCCGCGATCGCGAGGTGGGGAAACTCGGCGACAGAGGTGAGGCATGCCGCCCCTCCGGAGCTCCCCCCGGCGCTCCTCTCTGGGTCGTGGGGGTTCAGGGGAACCTTGAAAGGGGTGTTGACGTTGAACGTGCCGAATCCGAACTCGTCCTGAGTCGTCTTCCCCAAGATGAATGCACCCTCCTCGCGACACTTCTTCACGACGGTGGCATCGAAAGGCGGCCTGTAACCTTCCAGGGTCTTTGATCCGGCGCGAGTCTCCATGCCTTTGACGCAGATGTTGTCCTTCACCGAGATCGCTGTGCACTCTAGCAATCCTCTACCCGTGGAGTCATCCGACTCCGAGAGGGCGTTGAAGATCATGTACTCGTCGTCGAGCTCCCGGGCCCGGGCCAATACGCCGGTCATTGGATCCTCGGCCCCTTGAAGTGCTTCCCCTCTCTGTGCTCCGTGTTCTCAAACGGGTCCCAGTCCCACGGGATAACCTCGTCCTCTCTGAGGACGTTGGCGAGCTCCTGGGGGTGGAAGCTCGGCTCTATGCCTTCGGTGTCGACTTCGTCGAGCTCATAAAATGACTCTAGGATCACCTTGAGCTGCCCGGTGAACTTTTCGATCTCGGCCTCGGTCAACTCCAGGCGGGCGACCTTGGCGATGCGCTCGACGAGCTTCCTGTCGATGGACCATTGATGGGACATCTAGGGAGGACTCCTGAGGATATTCGGAGGGTGGAATTCGTGGGGTCTATAACGTATGAAGGATAAACGTGCACAGATTAAAACACTCACCGGACATTTTATCCCCCGAAGTTTGTCCGGTGAACCGTATTTAAACTTAGTGGAGCACTCCCCGAAATCGGTTTTTAAGATTGATGGAGGATCGCAGAGGGTGAGCTCAAATATTGAATGGAACAACCGTATTTTCATTAATCGAGTTGCATTTCAGATGAATAATGAGATATCCAAGTCTGAAACACACATCAGCCTAGATGTCGAACATCTCGAAGACAGGAGCATTATTTCAGACAACAGAGAACTAGTTGGAAACAGAGGCTCTTAGCCAAAGAACTTTCCCAGACTCATCTGCTTGGGGCGCCCCACCATGGTGTCGAAGTCCATATCCAGGGCGTCCAGAAGCTGCTCGAACATGGCCTCCATGTGCTCCACGTACTTGTTGATGTCAACGTCTCTATGGGAGGCCATCTGCACCGGCTTCACGTCTTTGGTGGTAATGACGTAACGGATGATGTCCCCGACGTCTATCGGGGTCCCCTGATCCCTGAGCATCCTCGCCGCCTTCACGTGCTGAGGATTGGTCTCGTAGGAGGAGAGCTTCCGGCCCAGCATCACCCTGAAGGCGATCTCGTTGAGGTCAAAGTCCCTGTCCTTCAGCTTGCCGTAGACGGACTCCACGAGGACCTGGATCTCCTTCTTCGCCTCGAGCATCTCCTCGGGGGTCTCGACTCCCCCCAGGATCGCGGTGAGCTCCATGAACGCGTTGCTGAGCAGCGGGGGTATATGCCTCTTCTTACCGGTGAGCCCCTTGATATCCACGCTCCCGTCAGCGAAGACCCCCAGATAGTTCTTCTTCCGTTTCGAGAAGATCGCATACCTGTACTCCTTGTCGATGTCCAGGTCTATGCCCAGCACCCTGTCAGTCCAAGCCACCAGCTCGGAGATCTGCTCCGGGGTGGGGTGGGCGAGGAAGACGCTGTCGGTGTCCCCGTAAAGGACGTCGATGCCGAGGTTCGTGGACTCCTCGATGGCCTGGGTCATCGCGTACCGCCCCACGGCTGCGGTGCTCTCTGCGAGGGGCGGGCAGTATAGGGGGAAGCTCTCGGCGCCGAAGACTCCATAGCTGGCGTTGAGGAAGACCTTGAGGGCTGCCTGGACCACGTCGTAGTATGTGCGTTCCTCCGGTGTGAGGCTTGGGTCCTTAGCGAGGGGCTTGTACCTGAGAACCCTGAGGTCCTTGAGGCTCCCGATGATGAGGCTCGTCATCCCCTTCTTGTGGGTGCAGACGTAGTGGCTGGTCCCCGGAACCATCTTGCTCTTGCAATCCTCGTGGTTGCAGAGGAGGGTCTCGTAGCTCAGGTTCCAGTTCTTGATGGCGGACGGGTAGAGGCTGGCGAAGTCGAGGACGGTGACCCCGAAGTGGACTCCCGGTTTCGGGTCCTGGACGATGGCTCCCTGATACTTTTTGCCCTTGATCATTGCGGTGGTGGTGGTGCCCCCTTTGGCGAGGAGGATGTCCTGGGAGTTGGGTATGAGCCACCCTCTCCTCCTGTGCTCCCACTCCATGAGGGCCAGGATCCACCTGCTCACCCCCATCCGGGTGAGGTCCTCCATGGTCTGCTTGCTGATACGACTCATGATCACCATGAGCTGCATCGCGAGGTCACCGTTGAAACTCGTGAGCCCGTAGGTGATATCCGCGTCGTTGAGGCAGTACATCGCCAGCTCATCGAAGCTGAGGTCGTTGATGGTCCCCACGGGGATCTTCTTATTCCCCGTGACCCCCCTGGAGACGGCGTCCAGGGTGTTCTCCCTGTACTTGTTCCCGAAGGCATAGATCTTGATAGCGTTGTTCATGAAGAACCTGTAGAGGTCGATATGGAGCCCGTTCCTGAGGTATGCGAAGCGCCTCCCCACAGTGATAGGAATATCATTGTTGGAGAACGCCAGGTTCTGGGCCCTGTTCCTCAGGTAGCGGAGGTCGAAGTTGTCACCGTTGAAGGTCAATACGACGGGGTACTCGTCGAGAACCCTGAACACCTCGGCGATGAGGCTCTTCTCGTCCTCGTAGAACTCGACCTCGGCATCCTCGATCACCGGGAGAGTCGCTTCATCCCCGGTCTCGTTGAGAAGAATCACCCGTCTAAACCCGTCCGAGGCGGTGAAGCTGACCGCGGTGATGGGCTCTATGGCCTCCTCGGGGTTCGGCAGCCTGTTCGCGACGGAGGTATGGACCTCGATGTCCACGGCGACCCGCCTGATCTCGGGGACGGGGCACTGGAGGAGGCGGGCCCACTCGAGCATGTTCTCGGTGAACTCTGGGTCCTCACCGGCGAAGGCCTCCTGCATCTCGGCCTTGACATCCGGGGGGAGCGGGTAGTCTACAGGAATCAGGTTGCCCTCTTCCATCCTGTAGGGCATCCCGGGGATGAGCCTCCTGTCGTAGATGTAGTTCTGGTGGTATCTTATCCGGCTCTCCCAGGTCTCCCCGATGATGTTCCTGATGCCTCCGCCTGCTCCTCCCCCGATGGCGAGGGGGTTCGTGGCGACGACCTTGGTGACCATGATAGNCTCNTCNGCNAGGGCGTCNAACTTCTCCACCCGCTCCAGTGTGAGGAAGCCGGGGTAGTCCATCAGCCTGCGGTTGCCTCTGAGCTGCTCCGGGGTCTGCTTGGAGACGGCGTAGGAGAGGTGGCTGGTGTTGTCGTACCAGAGGTAGATCTGGCGGGACTCGGGCTCGTAGAGGCGGAGGAAGGCTTTCTCCTGTTTGCCGTCGTATCCGGCTGATAGGAAGTATGATGGGGGGAGGTCGTTGGGGGCCACCCTGCCCTTCGGCGCCGATACTTTTTCCTCAGATCTGAATCCCATTAGATTCGAGTAATTACTCTCCGAAGTACCATATATTGCCTGTTGTAATGATCATAAGGTGGTGTTCGCATGGAGATACATGCACTCAAGAATGATATATGCCGCTTGGATAGCTGTCATCCCAGAGTCGTAATAGGGGGAGACCTCTGTGAGATCAAATCCCACGACCTTGGCTCCCATGCACGCTTGGAGGATGTCCAGGAGCATGGAAACCTCGATGCCCTCAGGGGCTGGGTTCCCGACCGCAGGGGCGGAGGCTGGATTCACCACATCCATATCGATAGTGATGTAAATTGAGGAGGCCATTGAGCTCCAATCCATGAGGTCTCTAGTCCACGCCTTCAGGTTCCTTTTTGGCAAGTCTAGGCCCGAAATCACATTGATCCGGGACTCAGATCTGACAAACTCTATCTCCTCTCGGGACACTGCCCTGCTCCCCACGAGAACAAGCTCTAAGTCGATCTCCTCAATAGCCCTCCGCATAAATGTGCTGTGGGATATTATCTCGCCGAAGAGATTGTCTCTGAGGTCCATGTGGGCGTCGAAGGAAACGACCAAGTCGGGTTTTAAGGCCCTCATGGAGGCAAGGGAGATGGTGTGCTCCCCGCCTATCATCACAGGAATCTTGTCGGCGCCGATTATTCGAATAGTTTCCTCGATCTTACCCAGGTCGTCCACCGACTCTAAGTCGAGAACGTTACCGATATCCGCTATGGCGATATTCTTCGCATCTAGACCTGACCGTAGGCTGTATGACTCTAGGGCGAGGCTCGCCCTCCTTATAGCGTCTGGGGCAAATCGGGTGCCTGAACGATGGGATGTAGTCGCGTCTAGAGGAGCTCCGAATATTGAATACACGGCCTCCTCGAGGGGCTTAGTGGTGTCGAGGAAAGACTGTAACACTTGTCCTAAAAGGCTCTTCAAGGTCATTCACCTCTCATCTAAACTCTCCTTTTCGGAGGGAGCCTCCGCAAGCTTACTATGCTTCTACCGTGACCTTGTCGACACTGTGGATAGAGGCGCCCTGTTTCCCCATGTGCTCTTCGAGAATGCTGTAGTCGATGTCTTCGCCTTGGAGGAACACTCCTATAGTCTCTGTTTTCTCGTCCATCTCCACTAGACTAACCTCTACTATTTCAATCCCTTTGAGTTCCGCTAGGAACGATGCGAAATCCGGGAGAGGGGGTCTATGAAGTTTCAATACATCGAGAACCAACTCTTTGATCTTGGGTTCGTCCAAACTTTTCACAATTCCTTAGAATATTAACCTTTTAGATACTTACTCTCCCCGTGGAATTTAATTATTGTGAATCCTTGAACACAATAGAGCAAAAATAAGGTTATAGATACAGGTGCTCTGTTTCATAATGTTTATTAAAGCCAATAAGATGTCATGATTACGTGTGTCACCCAGAAATGGGAGAAAACAGACCCTCTAATTCTGAACGTAGCATGGTGGCTATGGAGCGAATCATTAATTGAATGAATCTTCGCAGGACGACGATCCGGAAGGCGAGCAGAACGGGATAATAACTTGGCTGACTGGGTACCTTGATGAGGTAGGAACCTATTTGAGGGTTACCAGCGCACACATGATCCTCCGACGCTACTTTGCCATGAACGCCTTTGACGGTTCAATGACAAGTCTCGGCGTCGTGATCGGGGCATATATCACTAAAATCGTAGACCCCCTAGCGGTCATTGGCGTTATCCTGGTGAGTGGAATAGCAATGGCGGTCTCTGGGTTTTCGGGAACCTATATGACTGAGAGCGCGGAGAGGAGTAAAAGTCTCAACGAATTAGAGAGTGCCATGCTCACCAACCTTGACGAAACCATCTACGGGGAGGCGTCCCGGTTCGTAGCAGTCTTCGCTGCCTTCGTGGATGGCTCGGCCCCTTTCCTCGCATCTATTCCCACTGTGATCCCCTTCTACCTCTCTTACCTCGGGATCCTGCCCCACGGTTATGCATTTATGACCAGTATCGTAGCAAGCCTTTCTACCCTGTTCCTCCTCGGAGTCTTCCTAGGCCGTATCAGCGATAACAACGTTCTCTATTCTGGGGTGAAGATGGTGATCGCAGGAGTAACTGTAGCCTTGTTAGCCCTTCTGCTAAACGCTGATTAGCTGAAATTAAGGCTTTGGTCAGTTTTCAGACATGGATCAATCCGTAGTCAGTAGCGTCAAGTCTTGAGCTACCCCTGGTGAACTTGATGATAATCATGATGTCGGATTCCAAGACCTCTTGCCTATAGAGGTTCATTTCCCTGCAATCCTGGAACCCTCCAGCTTCAAGGTCATACTCTATACCTTAGCTACTCATCTTCATATATACTTTGAAGAGGGGGGGGATCTCCCTTTCTAGGATAAAGTCAAGGCATTTTAATATTACACCAACGGGATAAATCCGGTCTTTTTCAAGATCCAGATGAGCTGCTTGATCGGGGTTTGCTTCCCTATTTCACTTTATCGGACGTAATAATATCTTCCATCTCGTTTTTGCTCCCTATCGAGACGGGAGTCATCCTTATTGACCCGAGGCCGTTTGGTTTCAGCATCCCTACGGAATGTGATACCCATCTCTCCCAGGAACTGGTTCATACCATCCTCAAGCTTCAGGGGATCTTCACCCCTTCCTTCGGAGCCCGCCTCCCCAGTAAAGACCATAATCTTGTCGCTGATGAAGTCTTGGGCGACGATGTCGTGCTCCACAACAAATGCAGTGACCCCGTTCATCTTGGTGATACGCCGGATGGCTTTAGCCACAGCGAGGCGTTCCTCGACATCGAGGTAGGCACTGGGCTCGTCCAGGAGGTAGATATCAACGGGTCGGCTGAGGCACTCAGCGATTGCAACTCTCTGGAGCTCCCCCCCACTAAGGACGCTGATGTCTCGCTCCAGCATCCCCTTAACGTGAAGGGGTTCAATGACCTCCGCGCTGAACCACGGCTCAAGGTACTTTTCCCCAGCGGCTCTGCGGAGCACATCCTCCACAGTGCCATAGATAGTGCCTGTGAGGTATTGGGGCTTGTAGCTAACCTTGATATCCCCTCCAATCACTCTCCCCAAGTCGGGCTTCTCCACCCCCGCAAGGATTTTGATGAAAGTGGTTTTACCAATCCCGTTCTTCCCCAAGATGCCGATGACCTCCCCGATGCCTATCTCCCCGGCAGCCACGTTTAGAGTGAAGTCGCTAAAGGACTTTTTGAGATCGGTCCAGCTGATGAGGGAACTACTCCTTCGGCTGTGAGGGGTGGGCGGTTTGACGTGGAATATTATGGGGCTCTCCCGGAACCTGACGTTCTCGTCAGGGATATAGCCATTGATATAGATATTTATCCCCTCCCGGACCCCGTGGACGTTAGATACAATGCCATAAACGTCAGGCTCCCCGTAGAGGAGGAATATATCGTCGCTCAAATAGTCCAGAACCGCAAGGTCGTGCTCCGCCACGACAACCCTCCGTCCCTCCTTGACGAGGCCCCGGATCACACGGGAAGCCCGGACCCTCTGGTAGATATCCAGATGGCTAGATGGCTCATCGAGGAGGTACACCTCAGCGTCCTTAAGGAGGGCCGCGGCGATTGCGACCCTCTGGAGCTCCCCCCCACTGAGAACTGATAGCTCACGGTCTAGGATCGAGTCAATTTCCAGGGCTATAGTGAGCTCATTAAAGGCCCCTCTTTCATCCTGGGCCTCGAGAACCTCTGCGGCAGTCCCCTTAACAACTCTAGGAATGCGGTCGACGTATTGGGGTTTGTAGACAACCTTTCTCTTACCGGAGTATAGGGATTCCAGGTAGTCGTGCATAGGCTTCCCTGAGAAGCTCTCCACAACCTCATCCCGAGTAGGGGGCTCCGCGAATTTCCCAAGGTTGGGTGTGAGGTTTCCAGCGAGAATGTTGAGAAGAGTAGACTTTCCTATGGCATTCCTGCCCAAGAGACCGACGACGGCGCCCTCTCGAGGGACAGGAAGGCGGTAGAGGGTGAACTGGTTGTAGCCATAACGGTGGAGGTGCTCGGATTCGAGCTCGTCAGGGAGATTCACTATTCGAAGGGCATCGTATGGGCACTTACGGATGCAAATTCCGCAGCCGCTGCAGATGAACTCGGAGATGCGGATGCCATCGCTGTCGAGGCGTATGGCCTCACGGCGGGTACGGACCATAGGGCAGAAGCGGATGCACTCCGTGTTGCACTTATCCGACTTACACCTCTGCCTATCGATTACTGCAACCCTCAATCCCAGCACCGTTCAGCATTCAATTCTCAGAGCCCCTTATTTAAGGCTGAGAGTTTGGGAAGTCGGCTCAACCAACGTTTTTATCACATCATAAAGGGCAGGGCACAATGGGTAACCAAGCCCGCCCTACTTCTATTTTAGTCATAATGGGCATCGATGCGCGAGCAACAGCCTCGCCAGTGTTTCCAAGGTATCAATCCAATTCGGATGTAGGGATCAATCGCACGAGATGACCCTCCTCCTTCCAAGGGAAGAAAGACGTTATCAAGAGGAGTATTAATTTAGCATTTTTTGTCCAAAATGTTCCTGAACGGGCCATATAAAGGTCTCATAGAGTCTCCATTAATGATGGAAGAAGGGCTATAGTTTCTCTAATGTTGAAAGATTCACTAGAGGATGAACTCTGTGTTTCCCAAAAAAACAAGGCGATTCGTAATACCAATCACATTTTTCAAGTATAGTAGAAAAATCTATTTAATATGATAACATTATTGATTTGTTCTTTGCAATTATCCTTAGAATCGATTAATGTGTTACAAGGTGGTATAATATTCGAATATGCCCTAGAGGGGAGAGTAAAAAGATCCATGAAACTTGTAGGAAAAAAGGGGAACGAGCAAGGATTAGTATCGAGAATTAAATCCACATTATATCTGATTATGTATGTGTTATGCATCTTGTCCTTCGATGTATCGGTGGTCACGCCGCTGAACAATTCGAGCCTTTACTCGGAGCTGTCCCGGCTCAGGGGACTTACAACGAACGTCTCTGCTGAGTAGCCTCACCGTGCCCATCACTCACACAAATTCGTGAACAGGGTGCGAGGGGATTGCCTCGCTTGATATGACTTGAAAAAAAATTTCGCGAAGATCATTGTGATAATATCCGGCTGTGGATGCTGGTTTTTGGGGTACCTCTCCTTAGAGAGCATCCTTCAGATCGATTAGGAGACTCTACTATTATCCATCCTAGACATCTTCAACTCCATTGGGGGTAGGAGTTCCAGAACGTGAACCTCCTGCTTTTCTCCTTTGAGCCTTTCTCTGGGGCGTTTTTCTACGGATAATAATTTGGTCTCCCGAAAACCTGCCCCGATCTCTGGCTGGTTCATTTCACATTGCTGAAAGGAGTCCTAAACCCTTCTGCTGCCAGCTTCCTATGGATTACGTCTTTTAATGCACCTATGCCCTCCCCGGTCCTGGCACTCACTGGGAGGACCATGCATCCTGTCTTCGATGAGGCGTCCTCATCGATCCTATTCTTAACCTCTGACAAGATGGAGGCCCAGTCGCCCTTTAACTTGTCTAACTTGTTCGCAGCCACTACGGGCATCTCCCCTGTGGTCTCCCCAATGTATTGGATCATCTCCAAGTCAATGGGCACAATACCCTTCGCCTCCAACCTCTCCGAGACCTCCATGAACGTGGAGAGGTCCAAGACATGGATCGTCAGGGCGATTGCTTCCCCTTGGGACTCTAGGAACTCCAGGATCTCGTCCTTCACCTGGCTAGTGCCCCATATGGAGGCACCAGTGATCCTCCCATACCCCGGCATGTCTACAAGGGAGAGGCCCCGACTAAGGGGGTAGATGGAGACCCGCCTCGTGGTGCCAGGGCGTTTACCTGATCTGATGTTCAGGCCTGTGATCTTCCTGATGATGCTACTTTTCCCTGCGTTAGGCCTACCAGTGAACACGAGGAAGCGCTCATCCATCTCGTGTAACAATCCCTCCTCCACGTTTAGTATCTTTTCGATTAACCCCCTGGAACCGTGCCGACCTAAGGGAGATCGCGTTGAGATATAGGTGATAGATCAACTAGGCTAGGATGAACTCCGGAATCTGAGGAGTCGCGCTATTGAGACGAGCTTCTAAGTACCGCGTAAGCAGATTAGATCTCTTTGAAGCTCATGGTCCCGTTAACGATGGTTAGCTCATAGAGCTGGTTGGGATAAGGCTTGAGGTTGAAGCTCTCAAGCTCCTCCGCAGTAAGGATCAAGGTGAGCTTCCTCACCTGGTACTCTCTAGCGTCCCCGCCCGGGAGGGCTTTTTGGACCCCTTTACTGATCTGGACTACCATCTGACTGATCTCCGCGGGGAGATCCGTGGGGGTCATAGTAACCATAGGGGGGCGAGCCCTTACTTCGACGAAGTCTATTTGGAAGCCGTCTCTCCCCTCGACATCTTTGGTCGCCTTGACGGATTGAACCTTGATCTTGATCCTAGAACTCAGCATTATTCTGGTACCACTGATCAGGATAAGCCGCTCAATCAAATATGTTGCGGTAGATGTATGTTGAAATGACTCGGTTCATCAGCTTCAGACTTGTGGATCGTGTTTGACTCTTCATCCCTCATCTTCGAACAAAAGTTCTGAGATGTTAATCCTTCTGTCCGCGTACACGACTTCATTTGTCTTCTCCTCAATATACTCTTAGCGCACGATAGATCACCCGAGGAGATGCCCTTTAAAAAAAGTAGTCTCTTTGGGGAAAAGCGGAGGAGAGATTGAAACTGAAGTTGATTGCACGCCAAGTTTCTGTGAAGCGTCAATCGGGGGTATGAAGGACAGAAAACTATCGCAAAACTTGAGCTATATGCCTAGATATGAGTTCCATGGTCCGCGCTATTATGATGGGTTTAACTTCTTTAAGTGCATCCTACCCGTGACCTGACTATTATCCCTCTTTATATCCTATCAAAGAAGATACCTCAATATCCCTTGGGGTCTTTTGAGACCATCAATATTTTCCCTTGAGAAAACTTGATATCAAATCTGCAACTGTCACCTGAGATAGTGGAGACCCTACAGTATCAGTTGAGACGATGATATCTGCACCTGCCTCAATTATTTTCTCCATGGCGTTTCCTATGAAGAGGCCGTGGGTACAAGCAGCTGCGACGCGTCCGACACCCTGTTTTTTGAGGCCCCTGATGGCCATTGCAGTGGTCCCTCCACTGCTCACAATGTCGTCGAAGACTCCCACGTCCCTGCCCTGAACATCGAGGTCTCTCATAACCATCACGATCTCCCCATTGTGCAGGTCCCTTTCCTTTGTAAAAAAACCCACCTCGCCCCCAAGGACGGTCCCAGCACCCCTCACCAGATCAACTGCTCCCACGTCTGGAGACAGGCTATAAGCACCCTCAAAACCGTTCTGCTTCAGATATTCGGCTAGGTCTGGCATCGCTGAGAGATTCTTTACTTGGATGCCCGCCTCGTTACAATATCCCTCCAAGGCCTTTTCCTCGTGGACATCGACGACGACTAGTAGGTCTACTCCAGATGCCCCTAGGAGCTTGGATAAGGTCTTTAAGCTCAGCGCTTCACCATCCAAGAACCTTTTGTCCTGGCGGGCATAGGCAAGGTATGGCACGACGCAGATTACCTCCTTGGCTCCGGCATCTCTGGCGGCATCGGCCATGAGGCATAGCTGGAGCAAGGACTTATCCGGATTGGGAAACATCGTCTGGACGACAGTGGCGATTTCCCCCCTTAGTGGCGCCTTTATCCTGATGTAACTCTCCCCGTCTGGGAAGAGGCGGTGCACCGCAGGATAAAACGCGACACCCAATCGTTCGGCGATTCTTACACCCAGTTCAAGGGACGCAGGTCCCGGGATAACCTTCATTTCAACCATATAAATCTTTGAAGATCTACAATATATCTCTCGCCCTATTGGACGTAAAAGAAGAGGATAGCGGCGGTAGTCGCCGTGACCAGCCAGGCCCTCCAGTCCCATCTAATGATCTTGATCCCGTCGAAGACCCCAAAGGGAAGTAGATTGAAGAGGGCGAGGTTTGAGTTGATAATGACGCCTAGGCGAGCCAGTTGATAAACTACAGATTCATTGGGATTCGTCCACATGAACATGATGTAAACGGCCGCCTGAGCGATATTTGTCAAGGGTCCGGAGAGGGATATTTTACCGTAGTCGTTTCCATACATCTGGCCTGCGATCATTACTGCTCCCGGGGCCAAGAGCTTGAACGGGGAGAAGAATGAGAACAAGGTTATCATAAGCCCTATAGTGTTCAGGCGGTACTCCGCCCAGAAGCCAAGTCTTTGGGCCATGAACTTATGGGCGAGTTCGTGAAGGAGGAAAGCCATGGTGAAGATCATTATTGCCATCACCCCGATGAAAGGTAACTGGGATATGATCCCCCAGAAGCTCATCAAGGGAATGGCGGCTACAATGAAGAGGCTGATACTGAGGTGCTGCATTTCCTTCTCGCTGAAGCGGAACAAGTTCCTCATTCCAGAGCGGTTTCTCGTTCCAGGAAACACGTAATCCGTGTCAGGCTCCGCGGACCCACTGCTCCAATTTGCCACGGGCCTCTGCTGGTAGACCCCGATGCACTCGTGGAACTCGGGAAGTCTGTGCTTAGAGCAATAGTACCCGCTGCAATAGTTACACCTGAAGGGGAGGACTTCGTCCTTGTTGCAACGGTCACATAAAACCATAGATTATCTTTTTCCCTTCTGGAAATACTGGCTAATACCCATATTTGAGGATTTCAGAATTAGGATTCGCGAGACACATCCTTCAATCTCAAGGACAAGGGAAGAATGAAAAGGACAAGCCCTGCGAGGCCCAAGTAGAGCGTCGATGGGCTGTACGCTTCAGCGATGGCGCCCCCCATTATTGGACCCAGGCTCATCCCTAATCCGTATACGAACTCGTGAAGACCCATGGAGGCGCCAAGGGCCTCCTTTGGCGATCCTTGGGCGATGTAATCTAATAGCACTGGTGTGATTATTCCCCCTGCGAATCCGTAGATAGCTAGGGGCAGGGCGAACTCAGATGTGGTGTCAGACTTTGAGACCATGACCAGGGCTACGCTCATGAGTATTGAGGACATCCAGAGGGACCTCCGGGTACCCCACCTCATCCAGCGCTCTCCTGAGAGGAAACCTATCCCCCTAACGGCATTGGTCATTGTGATGAGAAGGCCTATTGCCGAGGCTGATACACCGATGCCGCCCATGTGGCCAGGGAGGATCGCCATGTAGATACCCAGAACGATTGAGTAGGGGAGAATATTGACATAAGCAAGAGCGATGGGGCTGAGGGAGCTGAGCCCCTTCCAGATGCCCTCAGTCACAGTTCTAAGGGCAACTTTGCTGCTCAGTCTGGTCGAGATCAGGAACACGCTGGGAATGATGAGGGTGGAGATGAGGACGAACATGGCGGGGAAGCCATATCTATCTGAGACGAACCCACCGAGAACAGGGCCAACTACGAAGCCTGATATCCATGAGACATTGTAGCGTACCACTGATTTTGTGAACTCATCAGGGGGAGACAGATCTGCACTTAGCGTGCTCGCCGTGACCCAAAAGGAGGCGGAGGCAACGCCGAGGAGGACCCTCAAAGCGAAGAGCTGGGAAACCATACTCGTGAGGCTTAGGAGGACGGGCGCTAAGACCCCGAACGCGGTGAACACAAGGAAGAGACGGATCTTTTCGAAGCGATCAAGCATTAAGCCCACGAGGAGGGTCATGGCTGTATAGACAATGGATCCAATAGATCCTAGGAGGCCAAGCTCAACGTAAGTGGCTCCGATGCTTTCAGCAAAGACGGGGAGGAGAAATGTGATTGTGCCGTAGGCGGTCGAAATAAGGAAGATAGTGATATAAAGGGATTTGAGTAGTTCCCTCCTTTCCGTCACGGAGAGTTTGCTCACCTTTTTCACCTAGAGCCTAAAAAAAGAGTTTCTCAGCCGTCAGAGGGACTTCAATGACCATGTAGGTCTTCAGATCCCTGGTGATGTGCAAGATAGATGGGGAGAACCCCCTCACAGTATCTCTCCTAACGTAGCTCTTGGCAACTAAGGCCACCTTCTTGTAGAGGTTTACGAGTAAAGCGCCGGCTACGATCCGCCCTATCTGGGAGCAGACCTTGATGCCATGGCTAAAGATCTTCAGAGTATGAGTGACCCTTGTAGCTATTAGGGGGACTATCAAGGAGAGTCGACCATCCAGGGAGTTCACCTTCGTCTGGCGCTGCGTTGACACCCCGATATAGCCTCCACCCGTTAGAACCCCCGTGCCCATGTGGACAATCATTCTGGCGTCCTCGAATATATCCTTGTTATCCGGGAGTTGCAACTGAACCCCCTGAGGCATGTATCCAATCTGATAGGTGACCATGATCACCCTCAGCCCGTTCCCCTCAAAGAACCGGAGAGACTCCAGATCGCAGTAATCTCTGGTAGATACGATGAGGACGGTGTTTATCCCCCGCTCCTTGATCTCCTCAAGGGTTATTGTGAGCGTCTCCTTCAGGTTCTCCTTCCGGCTAATAAAGTTCAAAGCTGCTCTCCTGGTGCTTATATTTCTCTCTCCAATCGCTCAGGATTTTGTTCCGTGTAAACAAAAGCATTACGATGCCTCAGTCAGCCAGCCCTAGGCTTCGGGCTTCCCCACGATAGGGATATCTTCCTCACAGTTGAGGCAACGGTTCTCCGCGTTTAGGTGCCAGCCAGAGATGCTGTAACCCCTCCGCTCGATAACCTTCTCCCCGCATCCATGGCAGAAGGTGTCACCATACTCATCGAGGGAGACGTTCCCGACATAGACGTACCTTAGCCCCTCATCCAGTGCGATTTCCCTGGCCTTGTAGAGAGTCTCAATAGGGGTCGAGGGGAGGTGCCTGAACTCGTGGTGGGGGAAGAATCTGCTGAGATGGAGGGGGATATCGGGACCTAGCTCAGTGACTATGAACCTTGCCATGGCCTGGGTCTCGTCCTTGTCATCGTTTGTCCCTGGAATGACGAGAAAGGTCACCTCTACATGGACACCGTTATGCTTCAATTCTACCGTGGCGTCCAAGACATCTTGGAGGTTCCCAGCGCAGTATTTCCTGTAGAAGGAGGCGTTGAATGCTTTCCAGTCGACGTTTGCGGCGTCAATGATATCGACCACCTTGGCGAGGGCCTCCCGGGAGATATAGCCGTTAGTGACAAGGACGTTCTTGATATCTTTCTCCCGGGCGCTACGGGCGACGTCCTCAATGTAGTCTAGGTTAATGACGGGCTCGTTGTAGGTGTAAGCAATGCTGGCGCACTCCTGCCTCAGGGCCATCGCGACCACCTCTCGGGGAGAGGTGTAGCACGTTGTGATTTCACCGGGTTTCGATGCCGAAATGTGCCAATTCTGACACCAAGGACATGTGAAGTTGCAGCCAACGCTACTTATGGAGAATGATTTGCTCCCGGGGAGGAAATGGGCGAGAGGTTTCTTCTCAATAGGGTCGATAGCTATGGAAGAGAGCTGGCCGTAAGTGAGACTCATAAGACGTCCATTCTGGTTCTCCTTGACGTTGCAGAACCCGCGTTTCCCAACTTGGATAACACACTTATGGGGACAGATGGTACACCTGATGGCGTTTTCACTAAAGGTCTCATAGAACCTTGATTCCTTTTCCATGAGCATCGTGACCGATAATGTACACCCCCGATAAATTGTTTCCCCCTATGACTTAGCGGACCTTTGAGCACACGCGGGATATCATATAGGTTGACGGGTTACTCCATCGTGACTTTCCAACCCTTGTTATTTGTAATAATTCGAGACGATATTGCCTGTGATTAAAATTACTAAGGTGCGGATCTTTATGAACACACTAAATCAGGAAAGATGAACAGCTTAGTAAGTCTTGTATACCATTCACACCGTAATCAGCTGGATGTGGAGATTTAGCCGCCCCGACGCTGCAAGGGCACTTGATGACGCGAGAGTCCGAAGAAGCCTACCCAGGTACGTCGATGTAGTGAAAAACGGAAAGCATGCAAAATTTCTCCTAAATACAATGATGAACGTCGATTTCTCACCACAAGATGCCACCGAGAGACTCTGGGAGTTCCATGAAAATCTACTGGAAACATATCCTCATATCGAAAAGAAGGCTGACGGCGGACAGTATCCAAATCAGTTGAGAGGGGAGAGATCGTTCTTGGACCTCAAAATAGAGCTTGGGAAGCGTATCATGAAGGGCTGCCATTTCTGTGAGAAGAGATGCAATACTGACCGCTTCTCCGGAGAGAAGGGTGAATGCTCGGCTGGAACAACATTCAGCCTCTCTAGCTGCTTTCCCCACTTGGGGGAGGAGCCCGAACTCGTCCCGTCAGGGACCGTTTTCACCCTGGGCTGCACAATCCAGTGCATCCACTGCCAGAACTGGGGCTTAAGCCAGTGGCAGGAACATGGGACCCCCATGGGTCCGAGGGGAATGGCGTTACTAATAGAGAGGCTGAGAGAGCAAGGGTGCAGGAACATCAATATGGTGGGCGGGGACCCCACGCCTTACTGTTGGCTCTGGCTTCGGACCATGGCCCACGTCGACGCCAGCATCGCTACAGTCTGGAATAGCAATAGCTACTACAGTAGGGAGACTAGCCTACTTCTCGCCGGATTCATCGATCTCTACCTCCTTGACTTTAAGTACGGGAACGATTCCTGTGCCGCCGAGATCTCCAGGGCCCCGGGATACTGGGAGGCATGTACCCGGAACCATCTTATGGCCGACAGGTATGGCGAGGTGATCATCCGGGTGCTGGTGCTCCCGGGACACAATAAATGCTGCACCAAGCCCATCTTGAAGTGGATTGCGGGAAACCTAGGCCCATGGACCAGGGTCAATCTAATGTTCCAATATCGGTCAGAATGGAGAGCCAGAGAACACAAAGAACTTGGAAGGAGATTAAATAGACATGAGACAGACGAGGCATTACTGATCGCTCGGGAAGTCGGGTTGATGAACCTCGTGCCAGGGTGATGGGACTTCCACGAAAGTCTGTTAGTGACAAGAAACGACGATCTTAATCAAGTGATCAATTGGAATGGCAT
>PBSW01000028.1 GCA_002726865.1 Candidatus Bathyarchaeota archaeon | reverse complement strand
TAGCACCGTGATTTATCCGAGTTGAAGCTTTCCCCAAGCATAACTTTGACACGCTGCATCCGAAGCAGACGCTGGTGTTTTTCGTTATGTGTGTGGGGGGTTAAAATTAAACCCCAAAACCCAAACCCATCTACCTAACTATCTATCCCTATATCCCTATCTATCTACACACACCTTTCAGATTTACACTTTAGCGCGCGGAACATTGTTTAAAAGCCCTCGGCGTGACCAAGTCTTCGGGGGTCGGTAGCGCCTTTCAATAATCCAGTTTTCTCCTCTTTCCATATCAGTTGCATAGAGCCCAAATGCCAGTTATATTTACCGAGGGACTTGATTTCGATTCCTAGCTTAGCCAAACCATTGAGGACTCCATTGCTGATGCGGTTCTCGATGTCTAGAGTCCACCTTTCTCGTTGGCCTTGAACACTTACAACCCCTCCAGCCCCAAGTGCACCAGTTGAAATAGGCGTCGGATGGAACCTTGGTGCATCAATTGCTGCATAGGGATCCATGCCGAAACCAAAAATATTGAGAAGAACAGTGGGTACATTATGGGCGACATCGCCAGGTGAACCTAGCACCATGTATGGGCTACCGTCCTGTAATACTAAAATAGGATTTATATGGCTCCGGATTCTCCGTCCAGGGCCTGCATATACTGCATTGTTACTCCCCCCTTGGCTGGGAACACCGTCGACTACCATGCCGGGTACTCCACCACCGTTACCGGTATGCATCATAGTAATCCAATTTCCCTCTTTGTCAACTATACAGTTATGGCAACTGTTCACCTCACTAGTTGTTAACATTCCGCTTGCAACCCGGCTCGCAGGATTAGTCCTGAGTCTCATATTTTCTGTGAGATCCACAACTGGATCACTGTTTCGTAAGATTTCAGCCACAAGACGCTGATATTCCTTTGATTGATAGATTTCACTAGGAACATTATAACTGAGCGGATCCTGAATGAAAGGATCGAGCTCACACCAAACTCTATAGAACATCTGAGCTGCGAGAACTAGTGTCCTAGCGGACTTTGAATAATGCCCCAAACGTTTGAGGTTAAACTCCTCCAGAACTCCAAGGAAATAAGATACGGTCAGACCGCCCATCTGAGGAGGAGGATTCCCCAACATTTCATATCCCTGGAAATTAAAGCGAAGAGGATCAATCCACCGCGGTTCATACGACGTTAAATGTTTTAATGTTATAGGCCATCCGATCTCATTGCTTTTCTTCACGAAATGCTCTGCCCAAGCCCCTTTTGTGAAATAATCTGGGCCATTCTCTGATAAGTGGCGAAGGGTTTCAGCTGTTTCAGGCATCTTCCAGCGTGCCCCGACGGGTACAAGAAAACCATTTGGATAAAAAAAATCTCTAGCTGATGGGAAGTATGTGAAAGCCCGTGAGTTGGCAAGAATGCTATACATGAATGAAGTCATTATAACCCCCTTTTTTGCTGCTTCTATAGCAGGCTGGACATAGTTTGACCATGGCATTGTGCCAAATTTGTTTGCTAATGTTGCCAAACCCGGCATGAAACCTGGGACTGCTGCCGCTAAATTCGAATTCGGGTTTGGCTTAAAAGGGGAAAGCCCATAAGGAAACTCTGCCACAGAGTTCAAATAATGTGCACGACCGCTAGACTCATCCCAGCAAAGGAAATCAACGGTTCCTGAATAACAGGACATGTGTGGTTGTATGACACACTGGAGAATACTTGCACTAATGGCCGCGTCAAAGGCATTGCCTCCATTCTTTAATACTTTGAGTATTGCCTTGGTGATAATTGGATGCTGAGTACTAGCCATGGCATGTTTGCCAGTGGCCACGGATTTAGGTCCTTGAATTGGTTCAATATACATTCTACTTTAAGATATGTTAATTGAATTTTTATCCTTTTAGAACGTGACGCGAGTGCGGGAATATTTATGAGGCTGGATTTTCGCGCGCGTGAACATAATATAACATTTTAGAGGGGGAAAGTACTTTTTCTAAAGACCGCGCGCGCTCCCACCAATCTGATCTTCAATTTACCCTTAACACTTAACACAAAATGTGTGTGTGTTTGTTTGTAGATAGATAGAGATAGATCCTCTGGAATCCAATGATCAGAGTATTTCAGGATTTCCCTTAGAGTCTATAATTATGGGTCTATTTGTTGGATCGGTCGAGATATGGTTGATTCAACGTCAACGATAATTAGCGCGCACGAACGTACATTATTAGGAGCCCAAAAAAGGTCGTCAAATTAACAATATTTAGAAAGTACCTTCATTAATTTTGGTCAGCGGGCAAGCGCGCGCTTTAAAATAAATTGGTCTTTAATATATCCGAGGTAGGGCATATTGAAAAAAAACGTAGAAGCTATGGATCTTATGAAAATTCATTATGTTTCAGATCCTCGGATATCGCCTGATGGACGTAAGATAGCATTTGTAAAAACTAAGATGGATTACAAAAAAGATGGGTATTACAGTAATCTCTGGTTAGCAGACATAGAAGCAAACAGGTATAATCAGTTAACTTTCATGAATGGTAGAACCACAAATCCGCAATGGTCAAGTGATGGGAAAAAAATCTTTTTCATATCCACTATTTTTACTGAAAGCGGTAATAAACATCAACTCTTCTCAATCTCAATAATTACTGGTAAAATAAACCAAGTAATTGATATGGAAACAAGTATTAATTCTCCAAAACTATCGCCAGATGGTAAACAAGTTCTATTCATTTCTCCATTCAGAAAAGAAGAACCAAAAAGCGATGTTAAAATAATAAAACGATTAAAATACAAGTTTAATGGAGTAGGTTTTTTAGACGATAGACGTAACCATATTTTTACAGTTTCAGCAAAGGGCGGAAAACCACATCAAATAACACATGGGGAGTATGATGTTGACTCAGCTAATTGGCTAAAGGATAGCCAACAAATCGCATTCATAAGTAACATAGATAAAAACGCAGACATGACCCGCGATAAATACATTTATTCTACTGATAAGAAAGCAAGTGAGCCCAACATTTTAACAGATGGCCCTAAAGTCGTAACATCTCTAAAACCCTCTCCAAAAGGTGATGTAATAGCTTATGTCGGACATGATTACCGAAGACGCCTATGGAGCAATCAGGATATTTGGATAGTACCNGTTNAAGGTGGAGTATCAAAAAACATTACTCGAGAATTTGATCAAGATATTGGCTACAAGCTCAGTTCCGATGTAATAATCTCTAGNAATAATCCCAATCCTCAATGGTCAAATGATGCANATTCTCTGTATTTTTCCTCTACTTACGGTGGAGCTGTTCGACTTTATAAAGTCACAGTAGAAGGGGGATGTGTTCAAGAAGTTCTCGGAGGAATAGATCATAGTATTCAGGACTGGAGTATTTCTAAAAACAACGTAATTGCCTATAACCTAGTAAAGACAACCGCACCTCTCGAGATGTGGCTAAAAGACCAAAACGGATCGAGGCAAATTACTGACCTCAACAAAAAATACCTCAATGAGACCAAAATAATGGATCATGAGCAATTTGTTTTCCAGTCTTCTGGAGATCATGATGTTGAAGGTTGGCTAATGAAACCACCATCATTCGATGAAAATAATACTTATCCATTGATTCTATATATCCGAGGGGGTTCAGCGGGTTGTTTCGGAAATAGCTTTATGCATCGATACCAAGTCCTCGCAGCTCAGGGATGGATTGTTTTATATGTTAACCAATGGGGAAACGGGGGATACAATGAAGCATTTCAAGGTGAAGCTTCTGGTCACTATGGTGAACAAGAATACAAAGACTTGATGGAAGCAGTAGATTACATATCGACCAAATATCCTTTTGTTAATACGGATAAACTTGGAGTTACCGGTAGTAGTCAGGGTGGCTTTTTGACAAACTGGATTATAACTCATAATGACAAATTTAAAGCAGCAATACCACAAGCCAGCATAAGTAATTGGCATAGCGATTATGGGTGTAGCGATATAGGATGGACCTTTGGTCAATATGACATGGAAGGTATGCCCTGGTCCGATGAGGAAAAGTACCTATCTATGTCACCAATACGATATGCGTCAAAAGTAAAGACACCAACGATGATTATTCACGCAGAGAAAGATTATAGGTGCTGTTTAGAACAAGCCGAACAATGGTTCACTGCTCTTAAAGTGTTGGGAGTTCCGACAGAGTTTGTCATTTTTCCTGATGAGCATCATGGCATACGTAAACCAAAACACCGGGTGGAATTGCTATACCACATTATACGCTGGTTTAAAGAATATCTATAAATATTCATTTTCCTTTTTTTTATAACAAAATAAAATATGCGCGCGCTAGCTTCAATAATAAAAGCAAGCGCGTAACATTAATCATATTTTCAATGCACCTTTATTAAAACTTAAGGCATAGGATTTCCTCGCCATCTTCAGAGACTAACCTTACGCTACTATGCACGCTACGCGGCTGTGATTCTAGGCGTCCGGGTTGGTCTTTCAGCGAAGATATTTCGCCAGCACCAATGCTTCCCCGTTGATCAATGTCTCACTAACAGCGTTTCAAGTAAACGATAGACCTTGTTCAGTGATTATGCACACTTATTTCTTAGTTTTCAAGCAAGCGATCTAAATTATCAGAATTTTGAGATAGATTTTGAGGAATGTTTGTCACCAGAATTTCCTTAATGGGGCCTCTTGTAGACGCTTTTGAGCTAATGACTCGCTTTGCTTGAACTGTAAACATCTTGAAATTATTAATCTCTTGATAAATCTTGATTATGGGGTCAACATAAGAATTACTCAGGATAAACAAGACGCCTTTCGAATCTAATTCAATACATACATCTCTGAGTCTTATTTGCTCTAGGAAATTGAATCCCTTTGAAGAATATGCTGTGAAATATGAGGTATTACCCACTGGTGCATAAGGTGGATCGAAATAGCATAAATCTCCTGGTTCCGAATATTCTACAATGTATGAGAAATCTCTGTTTAAGATTTCAACGTTCTTTAATACATGACTTGCTGCTCGGATTCGGTCTTTAGGCACTATTGTTGGATTGTTATGTGTCCCAAAAGGTACGTTAAATTCTCCTTTTGAATTCACACGGTATAATCCATTAAAAGCGGTTTTGTTAAAATATAGAAAAAGTGCAGCCGCCTCTACATCTGTGAGCTTCCCCTGATTTAGATGGTCACGGAGTTTGTAGAAAACATCTTTTTCGTGGGGATATTGTTGAGCTTGAGATATTAGCTCCTCTGGTTTATCTCTAACAACAATGTAGAAATTAATTAATCTAGATATTATGTCGTTAATTGAGCCTGTCTTGGGTGTTATATGGAAGAAAACAGCTCCGCCTCCGACAAATGGTTCATGATATGTTCTTTCGTTATAATCCGAAGGAAATAAATCAATAATGTCAGGGATGCGCTTTCGTTTTCCACCTGCCCATTTCAATATAGCGTTTACCATTGGATGCTGTTGATACTACGAAGATACAATAAAATAGTTTTTCACCATAATGAACGACGTAAGCTTTTTTCATTAATCCGGGCCAAATAGTGAAAGCAGGGATTGAACCATCTGAGCTTCTAGGTCTCGTTCTTTTAATACTTTTTTTCGTTGTTCTTTTATCCTTCTACCCATGTAATCCTCCGTAGAACTTCTTTCTACGCAAGTGATTTATTTCAACATAATTATAAAATATCTTGATATGCGAGATTCAGGTATTCGTCAATTGATAAATTTATGTACTATTGAAGGTATTCTATCTATTGGCGATTAAAGTGGGTATGCGTAGTGCAAAAAAGAAGCCTCTGACTAAAAAAGAGAGAGCGGAGAAAAGAAAAAAGCGCAAGGAAAAACGGGCATCTAAATGAATTCTCCTTCATAGCTTTATCTCCAAATTTCTTTGCAGGAGTTAGATTCCCTCGTGCTCGGAAGGCCCCTTAACGAGTGTTCCAGGTCTTTTCATCTCTAAAATTTCATTTAACCCGATCAAAAGTTACCATACATTTAGCCAAGGAACATACTTACAGCATAAGATCATAGAAACCCTTTCGACACCAAATCAGCTACTGTGAGTTTTCCAGTATGTAGGATTGTCGCGATGAGCACACCGGACACTCCGAGGCTACTCACCTTCTCTAGATCCTCGATGCCCCGTATACCTCCTCCAGTCATCACACCAATCCTAGTCTCCTCTAAGATATCCACGATGACCCCCATATTGATCCCTTGCTCCGAGCCCACCCTCGCCAGATCGAGAACAATAATATTGGTGACTCCAAGCTCCTCGAGAGCCTTCACCAGACGTGGTGGGGTCATGGAGCGTATCTTTTCGGATTTGCTCAATAATTCTCCCCCTTTCAGATCGATGCTCACTATCACTCGATCCTCACCCAGAGCCTTAATCGCTTCCCCCACAAAGCCGAGGCCGGTGAGAGTCTCAGTCCCGATGATTATTGTAGACGCCCCTGCTTCAAGTACCCTCTCAGCCTTCCCGAGATCGTTAATTCCAGCATCTACCATAAGGGAAAGTTCAGTTTCCGAGCAGATCCGGGAAAGCACGGAAAAGTCCTCTTTGTTCCCTAATATGGAATCAAGGTCCGCCACGTAGAGCTCGTGAAATCCCTGTGAGGCGAAGACCTTGGAGAGCTCTAGGGGATCGGGTGAGGACCAGAGGATGCTATTAAGAGGCCGATATTTATTTCTGTCTCCGTGCATAGCATGAACAGCAATGCCGTTCAAGAGATCCAGTACTGGTATGATCTTCATTGGCATCTTTCCAGATGCAGAATCTCTGTGCTACTTGATAAAAAGCTTGAACCTTTCCGCTCTAGGTTCAGAGGACTCCTGAAATGGTGAATATCCTCGGTTTCGACGTAGGGGGCGTAAACACCAAGGCCGCCTATGTGGAAACTGATGGAGACTTAGTAGTTAAGGGCAAAACCGCTTCTCAGTATTTCCCCATCTGGAAAAGGTCCTTGGATCAACTCCCGGTTATGTTGGATGGGCTTTTAAAACAACTTAGGGGACCCTCTAGACTTGACGGTGTCAGTCTGACAATGACCGCCGAGCTGTCTGATGCCTACAGGACGAAAAGGGAGGGCGTCAACCATATCTTGGGATCTATTGAGCAGATCCTCAACGGTATCCCCTGTTTTGTACTGGACGTTAACGCTAAATTAAGGAGCTTGGAGGCGGCAAGGAGTGATCCTCTAGCGGTCGCTGCGGCCAACTGGGTTGCAACAGGTTGGATGGTTTCCCAGAGAATTAGAGATTGCATCGTGGTTGATATTGGGAGCACCTCTACTAGTATCATCCCCATAGTCGACGGGGAGATTGCCGCAAAAGGGAGGAACGACCTAGAGAAGCTTATGACCGGGGAGCTCGTGTACACAGGCTCTCTGCGGACCAACGTTGCGTCCATAGTGGACTCCATAAAGATTCGAGGCGGTAAGGCAAGAGTTTCCTCTGAGCTCTTCGCCCAGTCGGGAGATGTTCACCTCATCCTAAGGAACATTAGAAAGGGAGACTACACCGTGGAAACTGCGGACGGAAGAGATGTGACAAGGTGTGAGGCTATGGCACGGCTCGCCAGGGTTATCTGCGCCGATATCGAGATGCTCAGCGAGCGAGAGATAGTTGACGTAGCTAACCAAGTTTACAATAGACAGATTGAACAGGTGGGGGAGGGGTTGGAGCAGGTTAGAGCTAGATTGAAAACTAATTATGAACATGAGCCCCCAGTTGTAGTGACAGGGATGGGCAGAGAGTTTCTAGCGAAGGCCGCGGCTCAGAAAGTCGGGTTCCAAGAGATCGTCGACCTTGGTGACGTAATGGGTGCCGATGCGGCTCTAGTCTCCCCTTCGGTCGGCGTCGCCCTTATGGCAGCCAGCAGACTCGAGGGAATGACTGTACAATGGATGCCACAGTAAAGATCGGGGGAAGCTTGGCCGAGGAACCGGCAAAATTAAGAGCCCTATGCTTGGAACTTGGCAAGGTGGCGGGCACACACAGAATTTCCGCTGTGCCTGGGGGAGGAAGGTTCGCCGATGTTGTGAGGGAACTGGATGAACGATATCATCTCAAAGGCACCATCGCTCACAACTTGGCAATTCTCGCCATGGACCAGTATGGAATTCTACTGTCTAGCCTAACCCCGAACTCCCAGACTACCTGTACGCTGGAAGGGGCTAAGATGCATTCAAAGGCAGGGCTACTACCCATACTCCTACCATCAAGGCTGATGTTCCGGGCGAACCCTTTGCCACACTCGTGGGTGGTAACCTCAGACTCAATAACCGCTTACATAGCTGGAGAGCTGCTCTCAAGGAAGCTTATACTGGTAACCAATGTGGATGGTGTCTACACTAGGGATCCAAAAGATGACTCCAGGGCAGAGCTCATCGAGGAAATTTCTGCAGCCGAGCTCTTAACACAAAACATCAGAACCAGTGTGGATACATATCTGCCCAGGATCGTCTCAGAGCAGCGGCTGGACTGTTATGTCGTTAACGGGAGGTATCCTGAGAGAGTCCGGAAAATACTTGAAAATGAGCTACCTAGGTGCACGCAGATCAGAGCTTAATTGAACCTTGAAGGCAGCGGATCTCCTCCACAAGCTCTCTCACTGCCTCCCTGTAAACGGCGCCTCTCAGACGATCCTTGTCACCACAGACCGCCTTCCTAACCCCCACTATATCAGCTCCGAGGTCAAATACTTCTCCCAAGTCTTTCCGGTCCAGGGATCCAGCTAGGGAAACCGTCAAACCGAGTCCATGCGACTCTTCAACGAACCCCCTCAACTCGTCAACTGATAGGAGATCAAAGAGACCTCCGTGGGTCTTAACGTTAACGTCGATCATCACTCCATCAGCTCCAGCTCCGTGGGCCAACGCTGGAACCTCTAAGGGACTTAGACACCCGATCTTTTCGTAGTCAGCGTAGCCTGCAGCGATCACCTTTGTAGATTCGCAATACTCTTTGGCGGCCCTGCAGACCTCTCCTATTAAAAATGCGGCCTCAGATGGGGTCTTCACTCCGAAGAAACTTGCCTTGATATAGTCGGCCCCTGATACAGTTGCTCCGAGGGCTGCTAATGAGGATGCCCCGGGGAGGTTGGGGAGATCCCCGATGGTAGCGCTCACCTTTATCTCGTTTGGGACCACTTTCCTGATCTGTTTGATGACCCAAGGGAAATTTGCTCCCAAGGCCCCCTCGTCTGGGTTTTTAACATCAATGATATGGCCGCCACCTTGGACCGCCTCCTGGGCCTCAATAATGTTCTTCACGCTCACTAGTAGCTTCATGGGTTAACCGATCACGTGGGGAACGATCTAGTTGCACGTTTAAGAGGTTTGCATCTTGTATCTATGAGGCGATTGCATCATTTCTCTGACCTTTCCAGCACTTGGGATTTCACCTTCTTCAAGGGAAGATGCTTTTTGAGATAGCAAGAAACAACTTCCTCGTTAAAGGTTTTGCATGAGAAGACGTCGATGCAGACACCGTTACCGTCGTGGAAGGTGTGGATCGCAATGTGGGACTTATCGATGATTACAAAGCCAGTCCACCCTGGGTTCTCCGGTAATCCTTCGACAACTAGGGGTCCGGCCAGGATCTTCATCCCAATCAGAGCGGGGAGTTCCGTAAGGATGCGTATGCCTACCTCCTTATCGACCCTGTGATGGAGGACGCCGTCTATGATTAAGTGTACGCCGATCATCTCAGGATTCTAAAGAAGTGCCAGGAGACTAAAAAGGGATGTGCGAGGATCCAGCTGGGCTTCAATGTATGGACCTCTCACTCTCTGGGTCTCATAAACGGAGTCCCCTTTGAGTCCTCTATACACATCATATTGGGTAAAATGGTGTTGGACTTCCCTCTGCACGCGCTACCTGTTTCAAGGATATATCAGAAGATTATAGCCTAAGAATAGTCGAAAGGTATATCTATGGGCCATTCATTCTGTCATCTGATGAGCGAGACAGGCTTCGATGAATCACTATGCTATGAGTGCGGGCAACCCCTTTTCCTCAAGGTTGAGGAGTGTAAGGCGTTCATCGAGAAAAAGCTCCAAGACGGATTCATAGTATGTAGTTGCTGTGGCATAGAAGGACAAGTCAGGTAAAAATAAAATAAGGTCAGCCGTACACCGAAAGAGTTCTAGGCTATAGTAAAAGACTCTGATAACCTCTGCCAATCCTCTTTGTCCAGCATCCAATCCACAGCCCCAAGATTTTCCCTAAGGTGAACAGGATTAGAGGCCTTTGGGATAGCAACGACATTCTCCTGGGAGATGAGCCAGTTCAATGAGATCTGAGCGTGGGTTCTATCATATTTCTCAACCAATTCGTCGAGAACCGAGTTTCCCGGCATCGCAAGCTTGCCCCTAGCCAACGGCGTATACGAAATCAGAATAATGTTGTTCTTCTGGCAATATGGAAGGATCTCGTCGCGGGGATCTTGATTCAGTAGGCTATAATGGACTTGGTCAGCGACCAACGTGTGCTCTTTAAGGTGGGACTGGGCCTCAACTATTAGTTCAGCAGAGAAATTGCTTACGCCTATCTGTCGGGTCCATCCTTCCTCGGCGCAATACTCTAGGGCGCCCATAGTCTCCTCTAAGGACACCTCAGGATTGGGCCAGTGAACGAGGTAGAGATCCACATAGTCCTGTCGGAGACGCTTGAGACTTTCCTCCAATGAAGCTATCAGGTCATCATGCCTGAGATGGTTGTGCCAGACCTTGGTGGTAATGAATAGTTCTCGCCTTTTGAATGGCTCGATCGCATCGGCGACTACCTCCTCAGAGTGGCCTGAAGCGTAGCGCTCCGCTGTGTCGATGTGAGTAATACCCAGTTCGATGCCGAGCCTAATCGCCTCGACATCCTTCTCATCATCCGAAATACCAGCTACTCGTCCCTCACCCATGCCAAAGGTGCCTAGGCCCAATGCCGATATTTTGACATCTTTTGTTATCTTCTTAAAATTCATAGATGTCCCCCTGACATGTTTGAAAATAGTGTGTGATATGTGTTTCGAGGACGCACGTACAAAACATAATAAAATGATCCTAGCAACCATCGATGAGAGGACCGGAGAGATTACAGGGATTAGCAGACTCAATCTGATAGAAGCCTAAACTTCGCTAAAACCCTCAAATCCAATTCTCAATTTTCTAAACTGATCAAGGAGTCCGTGGTTTCTTTGGAAAGTCCAGTATCTCCTCGCACCAACCGGCTGTAGATTGTAGTTCCTCCTCTCCATAGGGGAGCCCTATGAGCTGTATGCCTAAAGGTAAACCTTCTCCGGTCAGACCGCAGGGAATCGTGATCGCGGGAAAGCCACAGAAGCTCCAGGGAGCATTGAACGCCGGGTCTCCCGTGGATTCAAGCCCTAGGGGGGCAGGAGTGACTGATGAGGGGGTAAGGAGAAAGTCTACCTCTCCTAGAAGATCCCTGACTTCCATGGTAAAGATCCCCCTAAACCGCTTAGCTCTGAGATATGCCGAAGTAGGGATTAGGAGTCCCGCCTCTATCTGGCTCCTCATCCAAGGCTTGTACAAGCCGTTACTATTCCTAAAGATCTCTTCATGGATCGATGCAGCCTCTGCGGCGAATATGATGCTATGAGAAGGGTGGACATATCCGAAGCTCCGGGGTAGCTCTAGATCAATGACCTCAGCTCCCGAGTCTTGAAGCTTGCCTGCCGCGTCCTTAAGCCCTTCCCAAACCAATTCATCAGCTTTTTTTTCGTAGTACCCCCTTAATAGCCCCAGTTTAGGAGGTTCGGGGTAAGGTTCAGGTTGATGCTCTATCCCCGATAGCACATTAAGTATAATTGTTGCATCCTCGACGGTTCTGGTGAAAAATCCGACATGATCGAGGCTCCAGCTAAGGGGAAAGATACCCCGGCGACTGATAAGGTCATATGTAGGCTTAAGTCCAACGACCCCACAGAAGGCAGCGGGGCGTATCACAGATCCCCCGGTTTGGGAGCCTAGAGTGGCAGGGCACATCCCTGCGGAGACCGCAGCCGCAGAGCCGCTGCTGGAGCCCCCCGGGGTATGCCCGATGTTCCAAGGGTTTCTGGTGGGTGCGGGATCATGTGCAGCGAACTCTGTAGTCTCAGTTTTCCCAGGAATCACCGCTCCAGCCTCCCGGAGAATTGCGACTGTCTCGGCGTCATACTCCGGGACATAGTCCGCGTAGATCTGGGAGCCCATGGATGTCCTCAGCCCCTGGGTAAAGTAGATATCCTTAACCCCGATTGGTATCCCATGGACTTGGCCCCTGAGGGATCCATTCACAGCCTCCTTGGTCCGATCCTCCGCATCGGAGACGGCGCGATCTTGATCCATGGTGACCCAAGCTTCAAGAGTGGACTCGAGATCCTCAATGCGTTGGATGATGGACTCGAGGAGATCCGTTGGAGTGAGAGTACCTTCTCTGATAAGGCGGGAGGACTCTGAGATAGTGAACTCGTAGGGCTCCATTACTTGCCCTCCACTAGATCCGAGGAGGGATCGTCTCCAGGCTCCAACTCTAAGCCCTGGACCTTCCAAATGGATTCTGACAGACTCTCGAGGAGAGGTCTGAGCTTTTTTGCCTCCTGCTGGCCGTAACTCTTCTCCGCTCTGCTTAGCAACCCCTCTAGAATCAATTGTTTCTCCATGTCTTAGCGTCCCTTCTCTAGTTCAGCCTCTGTGATACTTATCGTTGACGCAGCCACGTGTGCGTTAATTTTAACCTAGAAGAGACTACATCTATGTTCGTTGATATATCTTGGAGTATGAGATCAAATATAATCCCAGCTATTCGATGCTGGTTTTGGATCTAGATGATGGAGAAAGAATCACAGGGGAAGCGGGTTCGCTGACCTATATGACTCCCAATATTGAAGTAGAAACTCGTACTAGAGAGAAGAGTCTATTTGGGACACTCAAAACTAGCCTCTTAGGCGGTCAAAGTCTCTTCGTAACTGATTTTACGTCAAGAGGAGGTAAAGGCCAGATCGCCCTCGGTGCTGCTCCCATTGGAGATATAAAAAAGTTTGAAGTAAACCCAAATCAAGGTTGGATCATCGAGAGATCTTCTTATTTGGCATCCTCGAATCAGGTTGAATTAGATATCAGATGGGAGGGGTTCAGTAGGGGTCTCTTTGGACAAGGCCTCTTTATGGTCAAAACAAGCGGATCAGGAGACCTGTTCATTAATACATTTGGAGCAATCGATGAACACAAACTCGGGCCTGGAGAAAAGCTGGTTGTTGACAACTTTCACCTAGTTGCCTTCAGCGATACCTGTAATTATCAAGTCAAGAAGTTTGGGGACTGGAAAGAGACAATCTTTAGTGGAGAAGGTCTAGTTACTCACATTGAGGGCCCAGGGGCAGTCTATATTCAGACTAAAAATCTCAGAGAATTTGTTGACTGGTTATGGGTCTTAATCAGGCCTAGAATCTCTGCGCATAAATAGTTGGTTCCCACTGAGCTCGTCGCATACCCAACTGAGGAGAATTCAGATCTGAGTATAATCATTATAAATCATATTTAAATTCGCTAATAGTTTGGAGAGGAAGACCCAAGGCCACAATACATCCCAGATTTTAGAGCCGGCACGCGTGGTCACCGTGGCCTCTTGGCATTATAGGGAATATGTCCATCGGAATCAAGAAGAACCTATCAAAGATATATCCGAACCTAAAGAAGAGTTACTCATCGAGATCACTTAAAACAGTTCACCTATATATTTTTGACCGACCACTAGGAATTGTTTGAGCCACACGGGAAACCCTCTTAACCAGCGCAGAGAAATACAGATGGATAAAACATGCCTTTAGTAGAGATCAAGTGGTGGGCTGGCAGGGACAACGCAACCAAGGCCAAGACTATCGAACTAGTGACCAATGCGATATGCGAAGCATGCAATTGTAGCCCAGATGCCGTTACCGTTATCATCCAGGACTTCGACAAGGCCGGTTGGGGTAAAAGCGGAAAACCTTCGGGCTAAACCAGAGCCCATTTTTATTTTTTCAATCCATTCCAGTTCATGCTATTAGGTTAGCCTTGTCAAGTTTCCTACGAGCATCATAAATTACCATAAACATATAGCAGAAAGAGACACATGGCGAATGAACTTCATGCTGACCAAGATTAAGGCAAGCTACGTGGTTGGATTCGATGGTGTAGGCCACAGGATAATCCGGGACGGCGTCGTTGTCTACGAGGATGACCTGGTCCTATATGTTGGGAAATCATTCAGAGATCCAGTGGATGAGACCATTGAGGCCCGTGGACGCCTCGTCTGCCCCGGCTTTGTGAACATCCACGCTTTGACGAGCCTGTGTATCACCCATTTCCGCACAGACGGATTGGGAACGAAAAGACAAACGAGCTCTAAGGAGACCATGCTTAGGGGTCTCAAGAAGCCCAAGGTATATTTTGAGGGGAACGATCTTGACGTAAGTGTCCGTTTCAGCTTCGCTGAGCTCCTTAAGGGAGGTGCAACCACAATCTGTGAGATCACCAGCTTTGGGACATCTGGGTTTCAACCCCCTCGTGGGCAAGCGGAGCTCTTCGTTGACATCGCGGGAGAGATGGGGGCGAGGGCCTATATCTCTCACCCCCACACAGATATGCAGCTCTATACCAACGATGATGGCTCGACCTTATACTATTTAGATGAGGAGGCGGGGTTGAGGGCTCTCGCAGACGCCCTTACGTTCTGTGATGATTACGAGGGGGCTCACGACGACAGAGTGAGGACAATGCTGTTCCCATACAAGTTCGATGCCTGCTCCGAGGACCTCCTCCGTGAGACGAAGCGCGCAGCCCTGAAGAAGGACATCCCCATTCATATGCACACCTCCCAATATCTCCCAGAGTACTATGAGAGCCTTCGCCGCTACGGGAGGACCCCCATCCGCTTCCTCTATGATATCGGGTTCTTGGGTCCAAAAACCATCATCACACATGCCCTATATACCAGCATGAACCCGGTTTCCCCTGCCCCCGACACCGTCATAGGGGATCCCCGCGACATTACCATGATGGCGGAGAGCGGGGCCACCTTAGGACACACCCCCATGATCTGGGCCAGGATCGGGCTGATGCTTCACACATATGCCAAGTACCGGAACGCAGGCATCAATATAGGGATAGGCACTGACGCTTTCCCCATGGACATGATAATGGAGATGAGATGTGCAGCCCTTTTAGGAAAGATCGCGGATAGGCACCGGACCGCTGTTACAGCCAGAGATGTTTTTGATGCCGCCACCCTAGGGGGCGCAAAGGCATTGGAGAGGGATGACCTAGGACGCCTCTCCCCAGGGGCGAAGGCGGACATTGTGGTGGTAGACCTCAGGGGGATGCATACGGCTATGAACGACGATCCCATCAGGACCCTTGTCTACTTCGCGAGTCAAAGGGACATTGAGACGGTCATTGTAAACGGCAAAACTCTGGTAGAGGACCGGAGAATCTCCGGTCTCGACGAGGAAAAGCTCTCGGCTGAGGCGAACAAGGTGAACCAAGCCTGGAAGGAACGGAGCGGCACAGTCTACGCTGAGTCCTACCAAGAGTGGGCGGGATATTAAGTTGGCAAAGGTTTCCGTGGACACTCTCGTCCTCGGAGGCACTCTCCTCCCTATGAACCGAGCTGGCACAATTCTTAAGGACGGAGGCCTCGCCATCACCGGCGATAGGATTACAGACGTTGATTATTGTCACAGACTTAGGAAAAAGTACACCGCGGAAAGAACTATCGATGCCCGGAGAACCGCGATCATCCCTGGGCTTGTAGATACCTATGGTCATGCAGGCCACGGTCTCATCCGGGGGCTATATCACCCTATCCATGGCTGGCCAGCGGGCCATCTATATTGGCACGCCACTACCGACCGGTGGTGGTACGCCGAGGCCCAACTCGCCGCCACCGAGCGTCTCAGCTTTGGAGTCACTACCGGGGCATCTATCATCGGGTCCACTCCTGCTCGCACCGATAGTCCTATATTCGCAATTAGAAACGCAGAAGCCTACTCCAAAGTCGGCATAAGGGCTGTGCTAGGAGTAGGCCCCCCGGATCAATTCATTCCCCACATCCCTACACCGTGGAGCGGCACCCACTTTGAGGGCGGCCAGTGGTTCGAGAGGACCTTCACCCACGAGGATGCGGTCGCCAACTCCGTGGAGGTCATCAAGAAGTGGCACAGGGGTGCAAACGGACGAATCAAGATAGCCCTCGCTCCGGCTTACCTCTTCGGACGCCACACGAATCGAGGCAGATTCGCTTATGAATACAAGCCGGAAGACATCCCCGTTATGGTGGAGAGAGGTGAGGAGATGAGGGAACTTGCAGACCTTTACGGGGTCCAGATTCATACTCACATCTTCGCGGGATCAGTTGAATTCGCCTTGGAAAACTTTGGAGAGGAGACAGTAGATGGGCTCCTAGGACCCGACGTGGTGGTGGCCCATGGGAACGGTCTTAGCTCCCGGGAGGTGGAGGCCCTAGGCAGGAACCAGTGCGGCGTCGCAACCGCTCCCTCCACCGCCGAGAACGTCTGGTACGGCTACCCCCCGATCATGGGGTTACTGGAGGCGGGAGCAAATGTCTCAATATCCACCGACGGTTCTGCTCCCCGCTTCAGTTTTGACATCTTCAAAGACATCCACCGAGCAATGTGGCACCAATGGATGATCCACGGCACTCAGACTGTACTCCCTGTGGGAAAAGCCCTCAGGATGGTCACCATTGATGCTGCAAGAGTCCTCGGCATGAGTGATGAGGTCGGCTCCCTAGAGCCCGGGAAAAAGGCTGACGTTACTCTGGTGAACCTTGATAAGCCCCACCTCTCCCCGGAGACTTTTGTCCCAAATCTTCTCGCTTACTATGCCAACGGCAACGACGTGGACACTGTTATGGTAGATGGAGTGATTCTGATGGAGAAAAGGGAAATCTTGAGTATTGACAGGGAAAAAGTAATGAAGCTTGCTCGGGAGGAGGCCGAAAATGCTTTTGATCGAGTAGACCTAGAGAAATACAAGGAGGCGGACCACAATTTCTGGCATGGGATCCACTACGAGGAGTAATGATCATACCTTCCGATATCCCCGTGACGGTCTACAAGGCTGCGCTTGACACCCATGTGGGATTATGGATGACGCAAATACACACCTCAAAGCTTCTAAGAATAAGCCCATGATGCTAACATTCATCGCAGATGACATCTAGGGGCGACGTCTATACCAGAAGGTGAACGGTGTAGATAACACCCCGTCTCCCCTAAATACACCATTCCTGAGGATGAAAGACCTACTCTTCATGGACCAGGGAGACTACTTGGGTGAAATACCTGAATTACTGAACAAGCCATACTTCCCCTGAGGCATGATCTGCTTTGTAATGAATTTGCGCAAAAACTACCCAAGTGATTGATGTTTGAATTGCCAGTTTTGCGGAGACGAGATCAAGGACAACCATAAATTCTGCTCTGACTGCGGCACGACTATCTCCCCTGAGGCTCTAGACTTCATTATAACCACGACGCCCACAATCTAGGGATACAAGATCAAAAAGGTTATGGGGGTTGTGACTTGGTCTCACTCCACGGACCTGGGGCGTTATTGGGAAAGTCATAGCCGGAATCGAATCTATATTAGATGGGGAGGTAACGGCCTTCACTACAGAGCTCGAGAAGGCGAGGATGGAGGCTATAGAGAGGGTGAAGAACAAGGCCTTAGCTCTGGGGGACAACGCTATAGTGGGGATTGACCTTGAGACATATAGTGTGTAAAACTAAAGAGTGATATGTTGAACGATATGAGCAAGATCATTCCGTAGAGGACATTCAGTTTCCAGTATGAGTTAAGAAAAGATAAAGTCTTAAGACCTTATTTAGATTGCACTTCGCTTATCAGATCCGCTAAAAGTTCGTCTTTACCTAATAGGTGGACATGTCTTTTCAGCGTTAATGGGAGTAACGTGTTGGTTCTGGTTCAACCACTACGGCAGTTCCCGTGGCTGAGATGACCATGATACTCATCTTCGCTGAACCCATTTCAGAGGTCTCTAAGTCTATCCCAACGATAGCGTTAGCACCTAGTTTCTCTGCATTTTCAATGACACGTTTTATAGCTTCGAGTCTAGCTTTTTCTATCTCTACCGTGAAAGCAGAAACCTCACCGCCTCGAAGAGCTTCGATCGATCCCCAGATCTGTCCTCCGACTCCCCTTGTTCTCGGAGATAACCCGGTTACTAATCCAAGTACCTTTGTTATTTTATATCCCTGTATTGACGGGGTGGTAACTATCTTATCACTACTAATCATTTTTTTTATTCACTATAAAAAATCATGTCCTGACAGTAATAAAGGCATCTACGCGTGATATCTCTTTGGAGACCCAGGTAACGTACCAATTTGTGTTCGTAATAGTAATCTTGCCCCTTCTCTTAGTGCTTCAGTTCTACTTATATTCAATCCATTCTTCCCATTCTGAACTAATTTCCCAGAGTTCATATAGAGACCGTTCGTTATCATATGCAGATCGTTCACCTTTGACATCCATCAAAGCCCATTTCTTTCCAGAGCGATCCTTATACATGGATATTGGACCATGTGCATCTCGCATCTGAAGTGGGCGGCAAGATGAGTATCGTCATAATATCCGTCACGGGGACCGCCGTCTTTGTGGACCCCGAAGAACACTAAGCAAAGGTAGACTACTGCGTGCCGGATACGACCTTTGCATATCTAAGACCGCCTTGGGTTATCGAGATGTAGAGTATAGAAGTGTTTATTGTGGAGTTGGTGAAATATGACATTGCGGGGACTCACATATTAGTTGGTGTCAGCCTCCACCTATCTGAACTTTGTCCTAGATTTCTTTGATTTTTACCTGCACAACTTCCAACATGCAGAACAAATCAACTGGAATAAAACGGAAATTTGGGTGCCTTCATAGAGAGAAAGGTTTAGAATTCTGGTCTGGGCTTTCCTCGCTTCTTATCGAGGCTTGCCTTCACAAGACCGTAGTAGGGTGGCGAAGGACTCCAGGGACGGCTTTTGAACTCAGGATGGAACTGGGTCCCAAGGAAGAAATAGAGCTCGGGTAGTAATAGGATCTCCTTGAGTCCCTTCTCCTTGCTCCAACCGGGGAAGACCGCTCCACCCTTTTCCAGTTTATCCCAGTACTCTGGGTTTACCTCCCATCGGTGTCTGTGGCGCTCTCTGATCTCCGTTGTATTGTACAGTTTGTGAGGAAGACTCCCTTCAGCCACAATTACCGTGTTGGCCCCAAGTCTCATGGTGCCCCCGAGTTCACTGATCTGCTTTTGTTCGGGCAGCAGATCAATGACGGGGTGAGGTGTTTCAGGTATACACTCTGTGCTAGCGGCGCCCTCGAGGCCTACCACGTACCGTGCGAACTCAACGGTTGCTAGTTGGAAGCCGTAACAGATGCCGAGGAAAGGCTTGTCTTTGGTACGGCAGTGGTTGATGGCGATAATCTTTCCTTCAGCGCCCCGCTGCCCAAATCCTCCGGGGACTAAGACCCCGTCATATCCTTCGAGAATCTTCACCTGCTTGATGTCCTCCTCAAAAAATTCGGTTTCAATCCAATCTATTTGAACTTTGCATCCTGCTTTTGCGGCGGCGTGACGGAGCGCTTCGTTGACGCTCACATAGCAATCAGCAAGCTCGGCATACTTTCCGCACATTGCAATTTTTACCGTCTCAGTAGGCTCTTTAAATTCCTTAACCATGGCCTCCCACTTGGACCAGTCGGTCTCGGACTTTTTGAGCCCCAGGTAATCGCAGACGACTTGTCCCATACCCTGACTCTCAAGAACTAGGGGCAACTCGTAGAGGGTTTTCACATCTACTGAGGAGAATACCGCTTTTTCCTCGACGCTGCAGTAAAGGGCAATCTTCCTTTTAGGGTCCTCGAGAAGAGGCCCCCCTTCAGTTCTGGCCACAATGAGGTCGGGCTGGAGACCGATGGCCCTTAATTCCTTGACACTATGCTGGGTTGGTTTCGTCTTTGGTTCTCCCACCGCACTGAGGACAGGGACGAGGGTGACGTGAACCAGAAGGGTATTCCCCCGGGGTTCCTCGATCTTCATCTGCCTAAAGGCCTCAAGGAATGGGAGCCCCTCGATGTCTCCCACAGTGCCCCCGCACTCCACCAGGAGCACATCGGCGGTAGTCTCATCAGCTACTAATCTGAGGCGATGCTTAATCTCATCAGTGACATGGGGTATAATTTGAACACAGTGCCCTAGGTATCCCCCATTACGCTCCTTTTTGACTACGCTCTGATAGATCTTACCTGAAGTGATGTTATTAAGCCCTGTAAGCTTAACCCCAAGGAAACGTTCGTACGTCCCAAGGTCCATGTCGGCCTCATAGCCATCATCCAGGACAAAGACCTCACCGTGGATGTAAGGGTTCATGGTTCCTGCATCTACATTGAGGTAGGGATCACACTTGACGGCGCTGACTTTTAATGCCCGGGCTTGGAGCATCTTTCCGATGGAGCAGGTGACCAGCCCCTTCCCAAGGCCACTCAAAACGCCCCCTGTAACAAAAATATACTTGACCAATTTTAAGACCTACCGATATACATATGTTTTTTGTATCTTGGAAATGTATCAAAACTTTTACAGGTTTCCTGCGCGATAGGCATGGAGAAGGTGCCTTCCGTCCAGTTTGAGCGGTGATTTGAGAATTTGAGGCGCATACCCATGGGTGGCATCCATAGGTGATAAGATTTTCGTGGATATGCACTTATGCCCTGATGATCAGACTCTCAGCCGTCATCTCTCGGGGTTTCTCAATCCCCATAAGGTCCAGGACCGTCGGGGCGACGTTCGCCAGTCCTAGACCAGATTTAAGTTGAACACCCTTGAGATCCGGGTCGTCGCTTACCAAGATAAATGGGACGGGGTTAAGACCGTGAGACGGGTTAGGCTCCCCATTAGGGTATAGCATCGTTTCTATGTTTCCATGATCTCCTGTGACTAGGACCGTGTAATCTTTATGGAGGGCGTTATCAAGGAGGCGTCCAAGACACAAGTCCACGGTCTCTACAGCCCTAAGCCCTGCGATATAGTTGGCAGAGTGACCTACAAGGTCTCCATTAGCGTAGTTGACTAATATGAACTCATAAAGCCCTTTCTGGACCTCCTGGAGGAGCTTCTCGGTGACCTCATGGGCCTTCATCACTGGATCATTTTCATAGCTGGGCACCTTGAGACTGGGAATCATGATCCGGTCCTCCCTAATATTGGCATTTTCCTCCTGGCTATTGAAGAAATAGGTGACCTGCGCGTATTTTTCGCTCTCAGCTATCCGGAGTTGCCTAAATCCATTGGAGGCAATGATCCACCCCAAGTTGTTTTTAACTTTTTTTTGGGGGAACGCCACAGGAAGATCTAGATTACGGTCATATACACTCATGCATGTGAAGTGGACCTGGGGAATCTTTTTCCTTAGGAACGCGTCAAATTCAACCTGAGTAAGGGCATAGGTTATTTGGCGGGCCCTCTCAGACCTAAAGTTCCAAAAGATTACCGAGTCTCCGTCTTCGATGGTTGCTATAGGTTTTCCGTTTTTATCAGTCACTACTGTGGGCTGGATATAGTAGTCTGTGTCATCTCCCCTGCGATAGGCCTCAGACACAGCTTCCAAGGGGTCACTTGTTAAATGGCCGATTCCAAGAGTAAGGAGATGATAGGCTTTTTCTGTTCGCCCCCAGTTAGTGTCCCGATCCATGGCATAGTATCTGCCTACAAGGGAGGCAATGCGCCCAACCCCTACCTCCTCAAACAGTCTCAGGGTCTCCCGGAGATACTTTTTTGCACTCCGAACAGGTGCATCCCGGCCATCGAGGAAACCATGAATAAATACTTCATTCAGACCCTCCATCCTGGCGAGCTCGAGCAAAGAAGAAAGATGGGTGATGGTCCCGTGGATTCCTTGATCGCTAAGGAGTCCCATCAGGTGAAGTCTCCCCTTATCCTTTAGGCAATGGTTAATCGCGCCCATTAGGGCTTTGTTAGAAAAAAAAGACCCGTCCTTAATGCTCTGGTTGATTTCTTTAAGGGGCTGTAACACCACCCTCCCAGCCCCCATGATAAGATGCCCCGGCTCACTGCCTCCTTGGGTGCCTTCCGGGAGTCCGACGGCGTTTCCTACGCAGTTAAGAAGAACCCATGGGCGGGTCTTCATGAGCCTGTCGTTAACGGGAGTATCAGCGAGTCGCACGGCGTTTCCTACTATCTCCTCAGAGTAGCCCCATCCATCCCGGACGACTAGGAGGACTTTTCCCATAAGAGGGTAAACCCCTTCCTCGATGAATATAACTTTTCGCGCGCGAGGTCAGATACTCTTAAGCGTAGGAGGCAATAATTCTCGGTTGTAATGATCTATCATCAAAGCGCGCGGAAAGATTATATCTGACATCCGGATTATCACGCAGGAAGATGGGTGAATATATTCCAGCCTAACGGACTTTTTCTTGACACCCATCCAGTAGAAGGTACATAATTTGACTGAAAACCGGAATGAAAAGTTCGACAACTTCAGCAAGTGGTTCGATAAAGTACTCCTCGAGGCCGAAGTAGTCGATGATAGGTATCCTGTGAAAGGATTCTCTGTCTACCGGGGATGGGGTTACAGCGTTGTAAAACGTATCTATCAGATGCTTGAGGAGCGACTTGAAACTACCGATCATCAGCCCATGCAGTTCCCCGTGGTGATCCCAGAGGATGCCTTCCAAAAGGAGGAAGATCATATTGAGGGATTCTCTGCAGAGGTATTCTGGATCACTCACGCTGGAGACAATAAGTTAGACCGGAGGCTCCTTCTGAGACCCACCTCTGAGACAGCGATTTATCCAATGTTCAAAATCTGGATCCGAAGCCACGCAGATTTGCCCCTCAGGATGCACCAGACATGCAACGTCTACAGGTACGAGACTAAGGCCACCCGGCCCCTCTTTAGGGGGAGAGAGTTCCTCTGGAACGAGGCTCACACGGCCCACATCGATTTTGAAGATGCAGAGAGACAGGTAAAAGTTGCGGTGAAGGTCTACCGTTCAGTCTATGATGCGCTGGGGATTAGCTACTTGATACTTAAGCGCCCTGATTTTGACAAGTTCGCGGGTGCAGTGTACAGCCTAGCCTTTGACACCTGGAACCCAGATGGAAAGGTTAACCAGATCGGTACGGTCCACCAGCTTGGGGAGAACTTTGCTAAGGCCTTCGAGCTTACCTATGAGGATGATAACGGGAAAAGAGCTTATGCCTCTACTACCTGTTATGGTATGGGGATGGGGCGAACCCTAGCAGCTACTATCGCCCAACACGGCGATGATAATGGCCTCGTGCTCCCGCCTATTATGGCCCCCCATCAGGTTATCATCATCCCCATCCCCTTCAAGGGAAAGGAGGACTTGGTGTCCGAATACTGTAACGAGGTCAAATTAATCCTCGCTAAGGCGGGTTTCAGGGTGGCCCTAGATGATGATGACAGGCTGAGGCCCGGAGAGAAATACTATAAGTGGGAGATGTTCGGAGTCCCAATAAGGGCCGAACTGGGGCCTCGAGAGGCAACTGCAAGGGTGGTGACCTTGGTCAGGAGGGACACTAAGGAGAAGAAGAAAGGGGAGATCGATGACCTAGTTAAGGATGTGACAGCCATGGCAGCTGATATACAAACAAATATCTCAGCTATGAGCCAAGAACGCCTCAAGAGTGAGCTTGCTGAAGCCTCCAGCCTTGAGGAGCTTAGAAGCCATATGGACAAGAGGAGGATCGTTCGGGTTAACTGGTGCGGAGAACCCTCCTGTGCCTTCGAGATCAAAGATAAGGTTGCCGGGGAGGTGAGAGGGACCCTTTGGGAAAGGCATGAAGAGCCTACGGGGGACTGTCTGGTCTGCGGAGACGATGGTAAATACATCGCCTACGTTTCCCGCACGTATTAAATGACCAGATCATCTATCCTTTTGTTTATTAGATAGTAACAATACTGCTCGCAGATTATATTTAGTTGAAATCGCCGAAAAAAATTGGCGGACAAGTTAAATTTCCAATTAAATGAGGGTAGTTGGGAGTGGACACCAATTTGCAGAAGACCAGATTCAAATTATCACGCGTGCAGCGTAATCATCCTCCTGTGAGTCCTTTCTCTCCACTCTCAAATAGATTTCTTCAGGCGCTTCCAATGCCCTTGGATGAGGGTGCATGGCATGGTCATTTTGGTTGTTCGCTTTTTTCTAATGCGTTCCACGCTTACGTTAACAATCTTGATAATAGACCTCAACAACCTCACATGCACGCGGAACGGGAGAGCATCCTCAATTACATGGTCCTCGAGAAAATTGGCAAGACCCCCGCGAATAGTGGCGAGGTATCCCTAGAGGAACTCATGCTCTTCGAGAAGTTTGGGCGAGAAAATCTCAAGCTGGATCTAAGGAGTCAATCCAGAGAGACCTCTCTTGAAGTAGTGGTAAACACTTTTCGGAGGTTCTCATGATGCTAAGTGTAAGGGGAAAACTTGCTAAAGGGAAGAAGGGGACTCTTAGTATAGAGGGAGACAAGGTCTTCGTCAAGGAGGAGAAGGGATTCTTTAGAAAGAGGCTTGAGAATGTCAACGTGATTAACGTTACTGGAGCAATATCCACCTCCCTTGAGGAGAAGCAGCCACCCTACAAGAGCTTGATCAAAATTAAGATCGATTATATCGAGGGAAAGGAAAGCTTGGGGTTAGTTTTCTTTTCTGAGGACAGGAAAGGCCTTGAGGCGGTCAAGGAAGAAATCGATGCTGATATCAAGAAAAGATGTGAGAGAGCTAAACTAGAGGAGGACTCAAGGATTGTGGAACGGGAGTCCCATATCCACCATTTAAGCCTAGTCCTCGAGATAATAGACCAGACCTTTCAGGTCCTTTTTGAGCTTCACGGGGAGGCGAGGTGGGGGCTTATTAGAAATAACGTCGCAGAAGCGGTACGGATCGTGAATGAGATGGAGGCCCTGAGGGTAGTTGCCCCCATAGCCGTTGATATCCGGGGCCTTTCATCCGCCGTTAGTGAGAGGAGGGTTGACCAAATCAAAGAGGAGGCTTATGCCATTCTCTCAGTTGTGCACAGAGACGCAGAGCGGCTGCCCCATTACGAGGGTATCCTGAACTTTGACATGGAACTCCATGAAGTCTTTGTAAAATCTTTCATCTTGCTCTGGGACCTTTATCTCACCGAGAGCGTCGAAGGCCAGGTTGATGTTGAAACGGTCAAAGCCTTTGTGAAAACGTTCAAGAGATTGGGACAATCCATCCATAGTAGTCCTATTCAATTGGCACTTAAAGAGATGGAAATCCTGAGCTTCCCGGAAAATATCGTTTCATGTTTCAAGAGTCTTAGACAACTGATTCTTCAGAGCTTGGAGAACCTCATCAAATAGCCCTTTCATCTCCTCCCGTACACCTGTGCGATCAGGGATATTAAGGAGAGAACGATGAGGAGGGGAGAAGTCACGAAGTAGAATCCGTTTCTCCTATAACCCCAGATCAGGAACCAGGGCACTTGGTTTTGATAAGGTAGATAGTGGGTTAACAATGGGAGCAAAACCAGCAGCAAACCAGAAATTAAAAGTATAATGCCAAAGATCATGAACGACGGATAGTTGGGCTCCAACCGTTTATCCCCAAATTCATAGGGGTATTCTAATAAAACAATGGGGAATGGTCGAAATAGTTATAATGTTTACGGCACTCCCCGATCCCGTATTTCAGGAGGATTAAAGACGCGGATTATAATTATTGGCGCTCCGGGATCTGGTAAAGGGACTAGGGCGAGAACTCTCGGAAAGATGTTTAATATCGCCGTGATAACAGTCGGCGACATGTTAAGAGAGGCTGCTTCTATCGGGACCGAGCAAGGTCTCATCGCAAAGGACTATATGAACCGGGGAGAGCTTGTTCCCGACAAAATAGTAATATCTATTATGGAGAAGCGTCTCACTAGGACCGACGTAGAAAGAGGTTTCATTTTAGACGGCTTTCCGCGAAGCATAAAGCAGGCTATCACCCTCGATGGTATCCTCAAGAGGTTGAATGCTAAAATCGATCATGTGATCACCATCGTCGCGAGGTCGGAGACCATCGTAGATAGGATCTCCCTCCGGAGAATCTGCCCGAATTGCGGGGCGGTTTACCATCTTAAGGACATCATCCCCAGAGTGGATGGAGTCTGTGATGAGTGTGGAGCCAATCTTATTCAGCGCGAAGACGATAAAGAGGAGATCATAAGGCGCCGATTTGAAGTCTACGAGAAGCAAACCTTCCCAATTATCGAGAAATATGCCACTGCAGGGAAACTCAGAGAGATTAGCGGAGAACTTGAGATCAAAGAAATTCCAGCCGCCCTCAATAAGCTACTAAATCCCAAGAGCTAGGTTTATTACACGGCCCTCAAGAGGAACTCCGTAAACCTGGGCGCGTGGGTCAAGGTGGTCCTGACCTCCAAGAGGTCTTCCACACTCTTGATAAAGTGGGTCTATCCGAAGATGATGATACCCTCTTTTGAGGTCTCAGTTTCATTGGCTTTAATAACAATCTAGAAAACCGCTGGATCAATTTAGCAACATATTTGAGAGTTTTCTTCCTAGAAAATAACGTGTACCCTCCCCTGAGGAGAAAAATCTAATATTTGTAGGTGTTCGTGACGACTGGCTCCTGAGCCTAAGGCATGACAATCCATTCATCAGCTGGGGTGGATATTCCCTATAGTGTCTCACTCTTCGTCCCAAGCCTCGTCAACGTGGTTATAATACGGTTGAACCTTTCAGAGGGGGTGTATCAAGACGATGTGGTCTATACCTGAGAGATGAGGAAGGCCGAATACTATTGTTGGCAGTTGTGGATTTTGAGATTAGACGTGCCGTGGGCTTCAAAATAAACCCATCAATTGCGAGTACCCCAACGTGAATATTGAGAACAAGGAAATAGATGATAGGATCGAGGTCGCGAACCTCATCTTCTTTAAGGTGGATCTCGTCTAGACGTCATTTCTCATGATGCATCTTTCTACCTTAAACACTTCTAAGCGGTGACATAAACTAGAGGCGGAGCTTTGAAATGGGTCAACAGTTGTGCTTCGTAACTGACCGGTCCATAATTTAATGACTGTCAGGGTTTCGGAGTCACCACCAATTTATACTGTAGAGTCTCACAAGATCTAATTATAATTCATGCTAGAGGCCTTCAAAAGAAAAACTAGGGACCAATTTTTGATAGAGGCTCTCTAGACCGTTCCTAGAACTAATGCCAAGATAGCCATTCTGAGGTAGACGCCGTGCCTCATCTGCTTGAAGTAGAGGGCATGGGGGGTATTGTCAACATCTGTTGAGATTTCATTGATTCTGGGTAAGGGGTGCATCAACTTCATATCCTTCTTGGCACCCTTGAGGAACTCTTTGTTGATGAGATAAGCGTCCTTTAGTCTTGCATAGTCTGCAGGGTTAGAGAACCGTTCCTTCTGTATCCTCGTGGCGTATACGATATCCATCTCGGGAAGTACGGATTTCAGATCCTCGGTCACAGTGTAAGTAAGTTTCCCATCGACGTCGTCGATGACATCCTGCCTCATTCTGAGGGCTTTCGGAGATACGAAGGTGCACTTGACATCATAATTCCTGAGGGCCACGGCCAGACTGTGGGTTGTTCGGCCGAATTTGAGGTCTCCCGCGAGAGCGATATTTAGCCCGTCAATTGTTCCTTTATCACTCCTAATTGTGTGGAGATCAAGTAGGGCCTGGGTGGGATGCTCCCAAGAACCCGAGCCACCGTTTATCACGGGGACCGTGGCAACTCTGGCGGCCATCCTTGAGGACATCTCGTCAGGGTGGCGCATCACGATGGTATCTGAGTATCTACTTACGGTTCTAATGGTGTCGGCGAGGGATTCCCCCTTTTCCACGGAGGATCCAGCGGGGGTCGCAAAGCCTATCACGCTCCCCCCCAGCCGGTTCATGGCGGACTCGAAGCTGAGCCGGGTTCTGGTGCTAGGCTCAAAGAATAGCGCCGCCATGACCTTCCCCTTGAGGAGGTTGGATCCTGATTGTTCTAATTTTACCATATCGTCAGCTGTGTCGAGGATGAAATCGATCTCAGCACGATTGAACTCTCTCATAGAGATAATATCTCTATCTTTGAATATCTTGGCGCTAACCATAAACACTTCACAAGAAAGATAATGTATTAAATATATAAAAAAATTTCAGAGAAACAAAAACAGGAGATCAAGGAATGATATGTGTGCCCGTCTTCCCATCTATTGCGTCTACGGCCTTATCTAGGGACGTTATGGTGGCCCTTCTGCCCCCCCACTTGATGAAGCGGATGCATGCCTCCATCTTAGGGCCCATGCTCCCCCGCATGAAATGGCCCTCGTCGAGGAGTCTTTCAGCCTCCTTAAGACTGACCTCTCCTACAGGTTTTTGATCGGGTTTCCCATAATTGAGCATGGCGTGCTCAACATCTGTGAGGACAAGGAAGTCGGTGGCATCAATGGCCTCAGCAAGTCTCTCCCCGGCCTTGTCCTTGTCGATGACTGCGAACACACCCTTGAGCTCGCCATTGTCATTCTCCTTCATGACGGGAATGCCGCCACCGCCTGACGCGATGATAACGACTCCTTGGTCTATGAGGCTCCGGATGGTTTTCCCCTCCACATTTGCGATGGGATCGGGGGACGGCACTACTCTTCTGTAGGGCTTGGAACTCGAACTTTCGGGAAGAACCTGCTTAATGACGAATCCGGCCTTCTTCTTTTCATGATACTCCTCCCCTGCTGGAGGGTCTATTATGTATCCTTTGGTACAAGCAAGCTCTACTGCCTCCTCCTTGGAGAAAAAGTTCCCGATGGGCTTTGAGGGGTCAAGGAACTCAGGATCATCAGGACTTACGAGCACTTGATTGATTACCGCTACAACAGGGATGTTTATGGAGTCACCACCGGCTTTTTTTAGGTGGTTCTGAAGGGTCTGCTGGAACATGTAGCCGATCTGGCCTTGGCTCATGGAGCCCACCACGTCAAAGGCTTGGGCGGGGACGATGCCCGATCCAGCCTCCTGCTGGACCAGGAGGTTTCCCACCTGGGGCCCGTTTCCGTGGGTGATTGCGATCCGGTCTCCTTCTCCCTGCCTTTCGATGAGCCTGACAATCTGTTCGCAGGTGATAGTGACGTTATTCAGCTGCTGGGCTGTGGTCCCTTCCTCGGTCCTGCGCTTGATCGCGTTGCCACCTAGGGCTATTAGCAATCTTCTATCCATCCTTGGTCACTTTCCTTTTTCTCGGAAGAATAGGTATAATATCAAATCCTCTATTTATTGCTTTAAGCTTTCGAGATGATATTTCTTTAAGTCCAAACGAAGAGATGTGAGGAACATGTTAAATGATATCTTAAGGGCTACCCAGAAAAATCAGGAGAACGCCATCTTATTCCTACAGATGCTGATCCAGACTCCCAGTCCAAGTGGGGAGGAGAGAAAGGCTGCAAGGATCACAGCCAAGGAGATGAAGGCCTCGGGCTTCGACGAGGTAGCCGTGGACCGTCTTAACGACGTTATGGGCACCATCAAAGGTGTCGGAGGGGGTAGGAGCATCCTGTTCAACGGCCACCTAGACCATGTCCCCCCAGGGAAGATGGATGAGCCGTATTCCGCTAAGCTGATGAACGGCTCAGCCTTCGGAGTCGAGGGGGAGGTGGTTTATGGCAGGGCCGCATCGGACAATAAGGGAGCCCTTGCTGCCATGGTAATGGCGGGGAAGATTATCAAGGACCTCGGCATCCAACTAAAAGGAGATTTCAAGGTCGCCGCCGTCTCACTCGAAGAGGTCGGAGGAGCCGGAACTCAGGCCACCATTGAGGAGAGCGGATTCACCGCGGACCTCGTGGTGATAGGGGAGGCGACAGAGAATAGAGTCGCCTTGGGGCACCGGGGCGGAGTAGGAGTAGACATCGTCGTGAAAGGGATGAGCTGCCATGCGAGCGCCCCAGAACGCGGCATCAACGCTCTATACAAGGCGGCGGAAATCATCTCTAGGATCAGATCAGGGCTCATCCCGAGGCTCCCCGACCATCCAATCTACGGAAGGACCTCCATCTCGATCACCCAGATTTCTGTGAAACCCGACACCTCCAACGTAGTGCCCGAGGAGTGCAGCTTCCACATCGACTGTAGAAACAGCCCAGACTACTCCATCATCGCTCTAGTAGAGGATCTGGAAGAGTTGATCGCCTCGATGAAGGAGGCAGATCCAGAACTCGATGCTGATGTGGTGACACCAAAACGACGAGGAACAATGAGGGGCTTCAACGGCTTCTACACAGACCCAGAGGAATATAGCATAGTCCAAGAGGTGAAGGAAGCTGTATCTGAAGCCCTAGGGCAAGAGACAGAGACCAAGCTCTGGACCTTTCGTACAGACGGAAATTATTACGCTTGGAAGGGGACCCCTGTGGTAGGTTTCGGACCGGCAGAGGAGAGGTTCAGCCATACCAATCTAGACCATGTTAGGGTCAAAGAATATCTCGAATCGATCAAAGTATACGCATGGCTGGCGTGTAAGATCTGTGGGGTGAAAGGATAGCGCGCGCTTTTTCGGTTAGGGGTAGAGGCGGTTCATCTTCAGAAGCTCAACTAGAGTGGGGGACATCTCATAGTCCTGAAAGTCTGATGGTCTTACCCACCTCACATCCAAGGCGTCCTGGGATGCCTCCAACGAGCCCCCCACGGGATAAGCCAGATAGTCGACGATTACAAAGTGAAACTTGATCCTGTTCCCGTCTCCTTCGACGATCTTGTCGACGACCCCTAGAACTCCCACTATTTCCACCTCTAGCCCCGTCTCCTCAAAAGCTTCCCTCATAGCTGCCTCCTTAGCCCTTTCCCCTAGCTCCACAACTCCCCCCAGAATGGACTAGAGGCCCGTATCAGGCTCAGCCGCCCTCTTGATCAGCAGATACCGATCGTCATCCTGGATCAGGACTCCGCCCACCAAGGGTTTCTCTGGATAGAGCCGCCTCCCACTCATGTCTAGGATCCTGCCACTCCACCGATTTAATATGCCCCGACGCAGAGAGTTTATAACTCTTTGATCTCTAGGACCCTGAGGGTTTGATATGAGAGTCATCGTCTTCACTCAGGGCTCCTATGGGGAGTGTATTCTTGAGAATCTGAGGCTCCGGGCGCCGAAGGAGTGGACGATCGAGGAATCGGTTATGCCCGGGGGGCTGTCGATATTGATCGAGGAACCCGAAGAGATCGTTGATGACCTAGATCTAAACGGGAAATGGGACCTCGTCCTGTTCATGGGGGAGAGCCCGTCAGCCTTCACCCTTCTCCCCAGCATTCTAGAAAAGCTCGAGACTGGGACTGTAATCGCACCAGTGGCCGACTACGAATGGCTCCCTCAAGGCTTGGAACGCCAGATCGGGAGCGAGATCGAGGGTTTAGGCGTGGAAATTGTTTTTCCCCGAACTTTTTGCTCTCTCGCACCTGTGGGAGTGCCCAAAATCGACGCATTCGCGGAGTTGTTCGGCTTTCCTAAGCTAGAGATAGCTGTGGTTGACGGGGAGGTGAGTTGCGTTGACGTCCTGAGGGGTGCACCATGCGGTTCCACTCATTACATGGCTGAGAAGCTCCCGGGCACGAAGGTCAGTGATGCAATGCCCCGGGCTGGCACCCTTGTCCAGATCTATCCCTGCCTCGCTTCTAGAAAGGTGGACCGCTTCTTCGGGGATTCACCGATCCACGTGGCAGGGAATATTGCTGTGAAGGCCCTAGAGAAAGCCCTCAGGAAATAGGGCTTAGTCATCTATCGTTATCTGGGGATGGGGTATCTCTCCTTGGGATGCAAGCTCCATGTGGACGAACCTACTCATAGGGGTCGTCGTTGACGATGCCGGATAAACCTCTGGGAGGACCTTAACCCATATTGGAAAACGGCATTTAAGAGCGGTTCCCTTCACGATAGCCTCTCCCTGGGGGAGGTCCCCTATGAGGCGACTGAACTCATCTCCTACGATCTCGGCGAGTCGCTGCCGGTCCAAGTCTTCAAGGCTATGGCAGATGATATTGTTCGCGCATTGGGTGACAACGGTCTTATCTACCGTCGCAAGGCGCTGTGTGACTATCCAGAGGCCCACACCGTTCCTGCCACCGTTGGTGGCGATTTCCTTTACAATTCCGAGGAGTTTGCCTCTGACGTCTTTATCTCCTAGATCGAAGACTCCTCTTTGAGGGGCATAGTACATTGCTTCCTCAAGAATTACGACGCACCCGAACTTGCGGTTTTCTAAGGCTTCACTGAAGATCCTCCGGAGAACTTGGGCGACAACAAGATGCTTCTGGGACCATGAGTCCTTGCCGCTAGAGATGTCCATAATTACAATGCGGCGATCCTTGAGGAGCTCCACTGGGTCAAGAGGCATCAAGTCCCCGTCTGGTATAAGCTTGGAGCCCGCAATGGCGTTTAGTACTTGCTGTTGGTACTGCTTGAATTCGTCCGCCTTCTTGTTGAACCCAAGAGATTCCGCTCCCACGAACTCCACCGCCCTGCCTATATTATGCTTAGTAATAGGAGATGCCTGGGCATAGAGAATCTTCAACCCTTTTACAAGAATCTTAGCGTTCCACCATGTCTTCTGCCACCCGAACTCAGAGAGGTAGTCCTCCCAGGGAATATTTGAGGGCTGGAAGAAGCGCATCCATGGGACCTTGAGCACTTTGTCGATGCCAATACGTTTTATAAGGCTCGAGTATTCTCCATCCTTGTCCACCACGAAAAACCGAACAGGGGGATTTAGGTTAGCGGCCCTGGCGACCATGGAAATCGCGGTCGTTGTTTTCCCTGTCCCAACAGCACCGCAAATGAGTGCGCTCTGTCGGATAAGCGGATAGACTCCTAACTCAACATCAAGATCAGTGCTTGGATCAGTGCCTAGAAGTAGTTTCCAATCGCCATTGGGCTTAGTGAATCTAGCCACGACTTCTCTCTCCGCGATGCGCACTAGTGTGTTCGGACTTATGTGGTGCCTGAGTGGTCTAAGGCTCCCAGCCTCGTCAAGCCATCCCCACTGGTAGGCCCGGGCGTGGATCGTTGTGCTCTCTGGGTCACTCAAAATCCTCCCCTCTTGAAGGAGGACTTCCTCATACTCCCGTACTCTCCTATGGGGGTAGACTCCTGTTATTTGATAAACCACTGGAGAGCCATTCTTAGGATGCTTGAAGTAGACAAGGTCCCCCTTTGCGAGTTCCTTACCCCTGACGAGAACCACAGTGATCTCGTCAACCCGGTACTCCCCTGTTTTACTGTACGTGTATCCGACGATCATGTGCCCATCCACTGTCCTTCACCCCAATATGGGGCCAGATGGCTCAACTCTGCTGTGGTTCTCCCGACCCTGCCCACGATGTCTTTATACACCTCCCTGATAAACCGCCTCGAGACCTTTACTTCCTCATCTGCCCGTATTATGGGCAATGGGATGCCCTTCCAGACGCTGGAGAAATAGCAATAGTCAGCAATATCATTCAGATCTCCTAGACAGAATGCAGGGAGATCAATCCTTACCGGGGGGATTGCCCACTCTTTGGAGAGACGTATGTAAAATGAGTAAACCGGGTGGCCAATAGCGTCCATAAAAGGTGTCCTCTGTACCGACTTCATTGCCGCGGATCTTGGGGAGAAGATGTCGGTTCTCTCCCCAGACCTCAAGCAGTGGAGAAGGAGGAACGCGTCTGGGAACTCCGTTAGCCTCTGGAGTCCCAAATTATAGATGAGATACCGAGCCGAGGGGCGTTTGATGACGCCAGCTACGGATACTCCTTTCTCTCGACAAATGTTGAGGAACCCACTGACCGCATTTACGAGACGGCTTCTATCCGCCTCGCCCCCAACCATGTTCCACCAATTGCTGAACGCTAGGGGACCATCAACTAAGATGAGACGGACATCCGGATCACCCTCAACATACTGTGTCGCGGTCTCATACAGTTTTGCTTCCCGCCGAATGTTTATGATTCCTCCCAGTTGTCCCCCCTCAATACGGTATGGAAAACAGAAGGACTCAGGTTCACGGAAGAAACGCTCTCCAGAAGGGAGAGTGTAGACAAGGGCGCTAATTACTGCAAAGCGCCTAGAGGCGAGGGGAAGTATATGACTACCGGCGTCCACCCCCGCTACCTCGTTGAAGGGATCCCTCTTCGTTGCGGAGTGAATAGAGATTTTCTTTCTGATCATCTTAGCTAACTCTTTAACTACGTACAAATCTTCCTCGATCTGATTTGTCACCTCATCGAGGAGAAGGTTTCTTATCAATAAATACAGATTCGGACGCGCATTGTGGTTGAGGATGTCCATTTCAACACCCGCATTTTCCCTATCTGTTAGCACCTCTCATCAACCTCAGAATGAATATGTACAACACTTTTTTCCTTCATATTTAAACCCTATGATCATTACGAGCGTAATTTCCGATAAATGGCGTTTTATATATAAAGTAAGAAATTAACACGCTCAGAAAACACCCTCGTCTTACCGGACTCGGTCGTCACCCCAAAAGTAAAGTTAATAAGAAGAATAGGAAAAATAGGATGTACACCATGAAACAAGATTATTCTCTCAAAGAACAGGTCTTCAGGACATTCCTCGCAGATCCGAGCCTGGGCCCCAGCGAGATGACCGAGAAACTGGGGGCGAAATACAACTCCGTGAAAGCGGCATACGCGAAGCTCTGCGACGAAGGGAAGCTGAAGAGGGAGGGGCGGGGAAGCTACACTCCGGATTTAGCGGGGATCATTCTCGGCCTTATGGACCGTGTCGAGGCCCTTGAGAAACGAGAGAGATAGGGGATTGCATTGTCGAAGATATGGGAAAAAGCGTTGAAGGAGCTCAGCCCGAAAAGCAGCCAGTTCAAGGTTCTGGTCTACCTCGCGTTCGAGGGGGCTGCGAGCCCGACCCAGATAGCCCAGGAGACGGGGATCTCCCCCGGGACTGTGAGACCCGCGCTGAGAGCCCTGCTATCGAAAAAGTATGTCACCCAGGAGAGGGATAGATCCTACAAGTCTAAGGTTCCATTCACTGAGATAGTCTCCGATCTATTCACGAACGCGATACGCCGAGATTAAACCACTGCGGGATTTGAAATGGGTTCCAAAGAGCTCGATGGGCTGAGGAGGGCTGAGAGCCAGCGTCAGGTCCTCATCTACCTGATCGAGAAGGGGGAACCTTTATCGTCTCAGGAGGTCGCCGACGCCCTGGGGATTACGGTGAACGCCGTGAACATTGCGCTCTTCAACCTGAACAACAAGGGGCTCGTGGAAAGGGTCTCCCGGGGAGT
>PBSW01000027.1 GCA_002726865.1 Candidatus Bathyarchaeota archaeon | reverse complement strand
CGCCACCAACGCTTGGGCGGCTAGGGAAGCGTGGATGAAAATGGGAGCAGAGTGGGCACCCAGAGAGCTTAGGGGGCCTATTTGGGAAACTATAACAGCACAAACCTTGTTGATGGCGGGAGTAGATTACTTCATGATGATGCACCCTGCCGCTGTACGGGCAATAAAGACGCTTATCAACAACTTGATGAGCGGAAAAGACCCGAGTGATGCCCAAGATTGGGTGTCCCTCAAACTATAGAAGGTGTATGTTTGCCTGCAAAGGAACTAAGCCCAATTGAGGTCTATAAGATACTCCCTGGGACAAATTGCAAAGAGTGTGGGGAGAACAATTGTATGGCCTTCGCAGCTAAGCTAGTTAACCGAGAGGCAGTCCTTCAAAAGTGTCCGCCGCTTCTCAAGCCCAAGTTCACAGAAGCTCACAACAAGCTCTGGGTCCTACTAAAGCCTGCTGTACAAGCGGTACAAGTGGGCACCGGAGACAAAGCGGTCACAGTTGGTGGTGAGTACGTCCTCTACCGCCATGAGTTCACATATTTCAACCTCCCGCCTATTGCAATTGATGTGAGTGACGAAATGTCCAATGAGGAGTTTGAGGCCCGAATCAAGATTGCCGACGAGTTTGAGTTTGAGTATATTGGCATGAAGCTTACCCTTGACATGGTCGCAGTCAGATCTACATCAAACGACCCCAAAAAGTTCGAGGCTGCAGTGAAGAAGGCATCAGAACTTACGGATATGCCTCTCCTCTTGTGCTCCCATAATCCTGTTGTAATGGAGTATGCGCTTTCTGCAGTTGGAAACAGGAAGCCTCTCATCTACGCCGCCACGAAAGAAAACTGGAAAGAGATGGCAGACCTAGCCATAATGTACAACTGCCCCATCGTTGCTTCGGCTCCATTTGACCTTAACTCCCTCAAAGGCATTGCTAGAACTCTCACAGAGTATGGTGTGGAGAATATTGTTCTTGACCCGGGGACCCAGGGGGACGAAGGTATTAGCAGGACTCTTGACAATTTTACAGTCCTGCGGTGGAACGCAATCAATGAAGAGGAGGAATACCTTGGCTATCCCCTATTGGGCACACCCATCGTGGCTTGGACAGAGAAAACGGAGGATCCCCTGATTAACGAATGGAACGAAGCCATGCTCGCATCCGCCCTCATCGCAAGATACGCGGACATACTAATAGTTCATAGTGTGAGCGGGTGGGCATTGCTACCTTTTGTCTTCCTGAGGCAAAATATTTACACCGACCCAAGGACCCCACTGGCCGTCGAGGCGGGAGTCCTAACCTACGGGAAGCCCGATGAAAACTCCCCTGTACTTCTTACCACTAACTTCGCTTTGACATTTTATACAGTCGCTTCAGATATCGAAGGATCAAAGCTGGACTGCTACCTTGTGGTCGTAGACAGTGAAGGGCTCTCGGTGGATACCGCGGTGGCTGGACGACAACTTACCGCCGACACTGTCGCCGAAGCCCTCACCGAAACAAAAGTAGGGGACTTGGTTAAGCACAGACATCTTATAATCCCCGGGAGAGCAGCACGCCTCAGTGGAGAGATCCAGGAGACCTCCGGGTGGAACGTTTCGGTGGGACCTCACGACTCATCAGGAATCGCGAAATTCATTGAGGATATTTGGCCCCCTGAGTCCGAGTGATTTACCCAACCTTTTTCTTCGATGATTTATAGAGTTTCCTGATGGCAACGAAACTGGTTATTTCGGTATCTGGCAAGGGCGGAACGGGTAAAACTACAGTCACTGCCCTCCTGCTAAAATGGCTCATCCAGAATTCGGAAAAGATTTCCCTCGTAGTAGATGCTGATCCCGCCACAAACCTCCCTGATGTCCTGGGAATTAAGATTCAACGGACAGTAGGACAGTCCTCGAGAGAGTTGAAAGACAATATCGAGAATGGCACGCTCTCGCCGATGCTTTCTAAAAAAGACATTATTGAGGCTAATGTCTTTCAGACCCTCGTCGAGGAGGACAGTTTCGACCTTCTCGCGATGGGGCGATCAGAGGGAGAAGGATGCTACTGCTTTGTCAATAATATGCTCACTAGAATCTTGGACACTCTAATGATGAACTATGAGGTGGCCTTCCTTGACATGGAAGCTGGTCTAGAACATCTTAGCAGAAGGACCGACAGAGACGTCGACTCCATGATTGTTGTTACAGATCCCTCAAAAATGGGCCTAGAGACCGCTAGAAGGATCAAGGAGATTGTAGATGAGGTTCATATCGATGTAAAGCACATTTATCTTGTAGGCAATAGATTCACTTCGGACTTGGAGGACCTCTTAATGAAGAGCGCAAATGATATTGGACTCGAGTACGGAGGTTTAATCCCGGTAGACAATAATGTGTCCACTTACAATTTAACTGGCAAGCCCTTGTTAGGCATCCCTGACGATTCACCTGCTTACAAAGCAATTGAAAAACTCGCTAAAAAGATAGGCTTAACCAGTAAATAGGATGAATGATTTGAAGATCGCAGTCGCTGGGAAAGGAGGAGTAGGTAAGACCTTCATCTCTGGGACTCTTGCTAGATTGTTAGCTAGGGAAGGCTACAACGTCTTAGCTGTCGATGCAGACCCAAACGTTAACACTGCCTCCTCGCTGGGTGTACCCTCAGAAATCGCTGAAAAAATCATTCCGCTCTCGGAGAACAAGAGACTCATCGAGGAAAAAACAGGAGTCCCCCCAAATAAATTCAGCACCAAGGTCTTTCGGCTAACCCCAAATGTTAGTGATATCGTCGAAAAATTCGGGGTCATAGGTCCCGATGGCGTTCAACTGCTTGTGATGGGAACAGTGAATGATGGAGGTGCCGGCTGTATGTGTCCCTCAAACGCCCTTTTGAGAGTCCTTGTTCAACACCTGCTAATCCAGAGGAAAGATATCTTAGTCATGGACATGGTGGCTGGACTTGAGCACCTTGGCCGGGGTACAGCGAGGAGGATGGACACGATGCTCGCAGTTATAGAGCCTAGGATGAAGTCTGTAGAGACCGTGAAGAGAGTCATCAAACTTGCTAAAGAGATTGAAGTCCGAGAGGTCCTCGCCGTCGGGAACAAGATCCGCTCCGAAAGAGAACGTCTCTTCATAGAAGAGAAGATGAGAGCCATCGGCGTAGAAATAGCGGCGTATGTTCCTTACGATGAAGCAGTTGTCGAGGCTGACATGGAGGGTATAGCGCCTATTGACCGTGATGATAGCTCACCTGCTATCTCGGCCTTGTTTAAACTCAAAGAATGCCTAAAAACCCGATATTCCTTTTAAGAATCCTCAATTCGTTTATCAATAAAAACTGATAAAGTGGAAGAAAGAAATAGTCGAGTGCACCAAGTGAAGATCACAGCGATAAGGATCAAGACCAAGTACTGGCTACCCGGTACAAACTATGTTAACGAGATTGTCGAATCGGTTAAAAATATTCTTCAAGACGGTGATATTGTCACTATTTCAGAGAAGGCTATCTCTACAGCCATGGGTAACCTTATCGATGAATCTCAGATCGAACCTGGGAGACTTGCTAAACTTCTGACATCATTCTGGATGAGGCGGTTATGGGGGGGTCCTTTCGGGAAACTCGCTAAACTGAGAGATCATACCATCGAAAGGTTGAAAAAATATCCTATCAGTGAGGGAGCTGCACACAAACAGGTGGCCCTCGATCATGTAGGACTCATTCATGCTCTAAGACATTATTCAGAGGGTGGGATCGACGCGAGCAATCTACCCTATTCCTACGTCTGCCTCCCACTTAAGGATCCAAAACGAATCGCGGACTCCATCCAAATTGCTTTAGATGATGTTAGGAACCATCTATCCGTAATTATCGTCGACGGAGATACTACATTCTCTAGAAGAAATCTTCACATAGGTCCACGGAATGTCCCAATCTCCGGGATCCTCTACATAGGAGGTTTCTTGACCTTTCTAATAGGGCGGAAACTCAACTTCACTGCAAGGTCCACGCCTTTGGTTGAAACAGGAGTCTTTCGAAATCCTGATTTAGTTCTAACGCTGGCAAATGTCTCCCATAGGGTTAGAGGACATGGAGCAGGAAGAACCGTTTGGGATATGGCAAAGAGATTCGGGGTCGGATTGACAGAGGTCACATGGGATATGCTAAGACTCGTTGATCATTATCCAATTGCTATTCTCAGAGTTGAAGATTAATTATCCGAGGTTCAGAACTATTAACATGAAAATGAGTCTGTAAACAAAAAAAATAGAGAAAATCCCAAATACCAATGAATTGATTCTATGAAGTTGAGCGTTTAAGATGGAGCCTGCCTTAAGAGGGAGCGTCGAAAAGATCATCGACATAAACATCGATGAGGAGAGCCTGAGGAAAAAGTATCAGATTCTGAGGCTATACAAGAAACAAGGGGTGATCACCTCAGTAGAAAGTGCCTTGTTTGGGGCGGTCTGGAATAACGTGATCACTGCTCTTGTCGATGTTAAGACAAGGGCTAGGCAGGAGATCAGCGAGAGTGAGATGGAAGAATTCAGAATGATTTTTGCATCAAGGGCACTTGAGATTCGGTCCCGGATCAGTGAGATATCAAACTTCTAATTTCTCAGCCTTTAGCTAAAAATCTCACGCAGCTCGTTATGAATAAAAACCAGAGACCTAAGGCTTAAACGAGGATGGCTCCGAATTCTCAAATATGATCTCACGAGAAGAGTCTCTGAGGCTAGTTAAGAATCATGTTAAGAATAGGAATCTCGTGAATCATATGATTGCAGTCTCTGCAATCATGAAAAGTATGGCAAATCATTTTGGCAAGGACCCAACTCTTTGGGAGGCTGTAGGGATGCTCCATGACGTTGACTACGAAAGGACCAGCAATGACTTCCTCAGACATGGACTCCTATCTGCTTCGATAGTGGAAAATTTCCTGCCCGAAATAGGACTAAAGGCCATCAGGGCCCATAACCCTATGACAGGGGTTAAAGCGGAGAGTAGGATGGAGATCAGTCTCTTTGCAGCTGATGCCATCTCTGGCATGATAGTTGCTGGTGCCCTTGTAAGGCCTACTAGACTCGAGGGCATGAAACCAAAGAGCCTGAGGAGGCGAATGAAAGACAAGTCTTTCGCGCGTAAGGTGAATAGAGAAAATATCATTAGGTGCGAAGAGATAGGGCTGGACCTTAATACGTTCCTCGCATTGAGTATCGAGGCGATGCAGTCGGTTAGTGACGAGATAGGGCTGTGAATTGTTTGTTGTCGGGGAGGAGATCATTAAGCTGGTATTCAAAACCATTGCGTTTAACACCATTCCCTTTCATAGCTCAAACGGACTGGGGCTAGGACGTTAGTCAGCATCACAATGGCTCTGAGAGAAGGACCATGGGAGTTACGAGGTTAGATAGATATGTTTACTCGAGTTTTGTGATTACAAAAGCGAATAATGAGACTCCAGTGCGCGAGGAAAAATACTACGACAGAAACTCAGACTGCTAAGTTAAGACTTTTCTTGAACAGTGTGGCGGTTGGCAAACGAGATAAAAAGATCTATCATTATGTTTCTAATGAAAAAAGATGGATTTCCTATGCCTATTAGAGAATAATGAAATCGAGTATTATGGTCTTCTGACTTGGCCAGTGAGGGGTAAGGATTGGCTGATAACGCCCATTAAGATCAATTCTACCGCAGAGGACCATAGATGAAGAACTTATGCACGCGTTTAATGGTGATAGGTCTGAACTACCATGTCAAGAATGTGATCTCTTTCACTAGGAGGTCTGGGATCATCCGGCGTCCGTCCTTAACTAGCGCGATAAATCCGAGGCTCTCTAGGGTCTTGAGGTCGTTGTAGACATTTTTGACATCTCTCCCGATGCTCGACGCGAGCCCGTTTATGGAATCTGCATTGTGCCTTGACATTAGGTCTAGGAGTTCAAGCCTCTTCGGGGTGAGTTTTGAGAGGTCTTGGGGTCCAAGTTCTAGAATCTCTTCGGTGAGATAGTCGAATGCTTCGCCCTCTACGTAGGCCCCAAGAGCGTATTCCATGGCTATCCATTCCACGTAGATGTCGAAAGCCTCTGAATCAAAGGTTCTCTTTGCGAATTGGTTTGACAAGTCGTCGAGGCTCGATCCAAATTGTATTTCGTACTGTTCTATTTTGTCGATAACCTCTCTAAGGGGGATTCTCCTAACTATTCTGAGTTGCATCTCTCTAGAATTATTGGTATCCACACCAAAAAAGTCTTATTATCCTCTCGGAGAATATGGGGCTTGACCCTTATGGAGGTACCAATTAAGAAGATTAACGACCAGACATGGGAGGTCCCTGTGGAGTATAACCGGTATATGAAGGTGCCCGCTAGGATCTATGCGGATGAGTCTCTTCTGGACGGGATGAAACGAGATGAGACGTTATATCAGGGGATTAATATTACTCAGCTTCCGGGGATCCAAAAGTATGGTATCATTTTGCCTGATGGGCATCAGGGATATGGGTTCCCTATCGGGGGAGTGGCAGGTTTCAATCTGGACGAGGGGGTTATCACGCCAGGGGGTGTAGGGTATGATATTAACTGCGGCGTCAGGCTGATGAGAACGGATCTAACCTATGATGAGATTAAACCCGTTGCCCGGAAACTCATTGAGAGGATCTTTCAGTTGGTCCCCTGTGGAGTAGGTGTGGGAAGTGATGTCCGTCTCTCAGTCCGTGAACTTGCTAGAGCGGTCTCCGAGGGGGTAAACTGGGCGATTGGAAAGGGCTTTGGATGGGAGGGTGACTCGGTGCATCTGGAGGAGGGGGGCTGTATGGAGGAGGCCAATCCGGAAAAGGTCTCGCCTAGGGCCATGAAACGGGGCTCGACACAGTTAGGAACGTTGGGTGCCGGTAACCATTTCCTAGAAATTGCCCGAGTCAAAGATGTATTAGATGAAAAGGCGGCAATGTCATTTGGCATCACGGAACGGGATCAGATCGTGGTCTGGGTTCATACGGGTTCTAGGGGTTTTGGACATCAAGTTGCGTCGGATTATATCAGAGTGATGGATCGGGCTGTGAGGAATCATGGACTCAAAATCCCGGTGCGGGAGCTAGGGTGCGCTCCACTGGGAAGTAGGGAGGCGGATGACTATTACGAAGCTATGAGTTGCGCGGTGAACTGGGCGTTCCTGAACAGACATATCATCATGCATCGTGTAAGGCAAGCCTTCGAAGAGGTGATGGGACGATCTGCGGACAGTATGGGGATGGACTTGGTGTATGGGATGACACATAATACGGCAAAGAAGGAAGAGCACGTTGTGGATGGAAAACGTATGGATCTCATGGTGCACCGTAAGGGGGCCTCTCGGGCGTTCGGGCCTGGTAGGGACGATCTGCCTAGGGATTATAGGTCGGTAGGTCAACCAGTGCTCTTGGTAGGGACTATGGGGACTGCAAGTTACTTGTTGAAGGGTACGGAACGGGGTGAGGAGATCTCGTTCGCGAGTACTGCTCATGGTGCAGGGCGGGTGATGTCGAGGACGGGAGCCCGGAGACGATTCGACGCCCGGAGCATCGTCCAGGAGTTGAAGCGCAAGGGGATCGTTGTAAAAGCTGCGAGTGGGCGGATAGTAGAAGAAGAGAGCCCAGGAAGCTATAAGGACGTGCATAGAGTAGCAGATGTGAGTCACCGTTTGGGGATCGGGCGTAAGGTGATGATGTCCGTGCCTGTGGCTGTGGCGAAGGGATAGCCTACCCGTTTACGGGTAGGGTTTTTATCGTTCTACCCGTTTATTTGTCTGGTCGATTGTTTGTCGTTAAAGCCGTTTCTCTGGTTCACGCTATACAAACTATTTAGGCTAGGAGCTGGTGCTGGTAGAGTACAGGTCTCAACGGGGAAGCTTGCGGTGGTGATGGGGGTATCTCAACAGTCTTCTTCTCGGCGGTTGCGGTTGTTGGAGGAGCGGGGGTTGGTAGTGAGGCAGAGAGGTTTTGGGAGTAGTACGATCAGGATCACAGGGGATGGTCTGGGAAGACTTGAGGAGGTCTATTACGGGTTGAGAGAGGGACTTGAGGGAGGCGTAGGGGATATCGAGTTTGAGGGGGCGATCTTCAGTGGCATGTATCAGGGGGGCTACTATATCTCTCAGCCCGGTTATCGAGATCAGATCCGGGAGTTGTTAGGGTTTAATCCTTTCCCGGGGACCTTAAACGTGCGGTTAGTAGGGGATTACCGGGGGTCTAGGCTGACGTTGGAGGGATGGCCTGTGGTGATTTTAAAGGGGTTCCAATCTGAGGATCGGGCTTTCGGGGGTGCCCAGTGTTATCCGTTGATGGTGAATGGGGTGGTGGATGGAGCGTTAATCGTGGCAGATCGGTCTAGGTACGACCTGTCGGTGATGGAGGTAATCGCTCCGATTGAGCTCCGGAAAAGGTTTGGGTTGGAGGACGGGGATCTGGTGAAACTCACCTTCCCTATGGTGGCGTCTACGCCAGCGACGGTGGAGTGACGTCTTTATCCTTATGATGAAGCGCATAAAAAAGCCACACAAGTTTTGAGTTAGGCGAACTAGATTCTTTGTTTGGAGATCCTCTCCGAGATCTGCATCGCCGCCGTAGGATAGACGGCGATCTTGGCATCCCTACCGTTCCTGTCCATGAGATGCTCCAGGGCAATCCTCCAGTCATTTACCCAGACAGAGCCATTCCCGTAGTAGCACCCGTCCGACTTTTGGATCTCGGGGGCAACCACTAACACTCTATTCATCTTCCAGGGCTGTTTGATGTAGATGTCAGGTCTCCATCCCCTCCCCCCATATTCCGTCCCGAAACGCCCGTTATAATAGTTGACCCTACATCCTTCTGGGGTATAAAGGAGAAACACGAGGTCCCCCTTGTCCCGAACGGACTCCTCGGCGATCCTATAAGCCGTGTAACCCTCGTTGGCCATAGGGTAGCCGTTCCCTATCGCTACATCAGCCCCGTGCCAGAGCTGTGTAACATAATGCTTACGGGCCCGTTTTACCGCCTCTCTGTGGGCATTGACAACATCCCCGCAGACTAGATCCGAGACGTCGCACCGGGCGTTCAGGATGGCATTAACAACGAAGTCAACCCCAACCATTCTCGCGGTCTCCTCTGAATCTAGCCTCCTCATGTTCTCTTCAACGCTCCCAGATCCCGTCCCTTCCCTGATCCGGTGATTGTGGATGATGGATTCGATGCCAGCGATCCCCGGAAGGATCATTTCGGAGCCACCGCTAAAGCCGTAACCGAGATGTGGCAATAGGGCCCCAATAGTGACTTTGAGGTCGCATCCCATCACCTCTTTATTGATGTGAATTGGGCTCCCGTTACTGGTCTCCCCGAGCTCTACCAGATTATCATAAGGGTTATGGTTGAAAACCAAATACTTCTTCAGGATCTCCGCTCCCAGTTTTTTCTGGAAGTCGAAGAGCATCGGCCCCGATTGGGCCCCGCTCGCCATCATGAAGACGATGTGATCGTCTTCAATACCCCCCTCCCATAACTCACTAAGGACCGCGGGGAGCATCTGAAAGACCTTAGTGGGCCGGGTCATGCCATCGAAGACAATGGCACACCTTTTCTTACCGCGGGCGAGCTCGCTGAGGGGCGGAGTTCCAACGGGACGTCTCAACCTCTTGGCTAGATCACCTCCATTGAGAGACTTTGCGTTGTGGCCTTCCATCCTGATCTCCCTAACATCCCAAGACTCAGGAAACTCGAGCGCTACATCCTCCCAGCCGTACCACTCATAGGCGGGAACGAAAAGCCTCATATCATGAAATAGTCTAGCCTAGGATGGTTAAAGGGTTCACCTCCGTGTAAAGTATATTTAAACATGCAACGAAACCAATTAATGCGCCTTCGAAAGGGAGTAACCATATGGGGACCTCCAAGCTAGGGAAACCAGACGGCATCGCCATCTTGGACTTTGGCGGCCAGTATTGCCATCTTATTGCCCGCAGGGTCAGGGAGATGAACATCTACTCCGAGATCCTCCCATACGACGCCACCATTTCGGAGCTCAACAAGCTCCAGGACGTAATGAACCTCAAGGGAATCATCCTATCCGGGAGCCCTGCCAGCCTCAGTATTAAGGACTCGCCTAGACTGAGCGATGGAATCCTAGAGACTGGAGTCCCAGTCCTTGGCCTCTGCTATGGCCACCAGCTCATGGCCCACATGCATGATGGCGATGTTCGACGAGGAAAGCAGAGGGAGTACGGTATCACAGAGGCCACCATCGATTTTCCAATCGGAATCCTAAATGGACTGGACCCGGTAGAAAAGGTCTGGATGAGCCACGGTGACACCGTCTTCAGTCTCTCTGAGAATTTCCAGGTTCTCGCCCACACTCGGACCTCCCCTGTGGCGGCATTCATGCACAGGACGAAGCCCCTCCACGGCCTCCAGTGGCATCCCGAAGTAGTTCACACCAACAAGGGGAAACATATGCTCCGGAACTTTCTCCTTGACATCTGCCAGAGCGAACGGAACTGGAGGCCCGCCGACTTTATAGAGACGGCTGTCAAGGAGATCCAGGACACCATAGGAAATTCAAGTGCCATCATTGCCCTGAGTGGCGGAGTTGACTCCAGCGTTGCCGCTGCCCTTGCAGCCAAAGCCATAGGGGACAGGCTTGTCGCGGTCCATGTAGACCACGGCCTCATGAGAATGAACGAATCCGACGCCGTTGAGAAGACCTTCAACAAGATGGGGGTCGATCTCGTCGTGGCGAGGGTCCAGGAGCGCTTCCTAGAGAAACTTAAGGGAGTCTTAGACCCCGAGGAGAAGCGAAAGATCATTGGGGAGGAGTTCATCCGGGTCTTCGAGGCCGAGGCGATGCGCACCGGCGCAGAGTACCTAATCCAAGGCACTATCTACCCTGACCGGATAGAGTCAGGCTTTCGTAGCGGATCAGACACAATTAAAACCCACCACAACGTCGGTGGCATCCCTTCAGATATCAAGTTCAAAGGGATCATCGAACCCCTCCGAGACTTTTATAAGGATGAAGTCCGAGCCCTCGGAGCCCGCCTCAACATGCCTCCCTTCATAATCGAGCGGCCTCCCTTCCCGGGACCCGGCCTTGCCATAAGGATCATAGGGGAGGTTACTTTAGAGAAGGTTGAAGCCGTAAGACTGGCCGATGCAATAGTTTGTGAAGAAGTAGAGACCTCAAGCCTCAGGGATTCTGCCTGGCAGTATCTCGCCATCCTCACGAACACCAGAAGCACGGGGGTTAAGGGGGACGAAAGAGACTACGGCCTCACCTGCGCAGTCCGCATCGTGGAGAGCGTCGACGGGATGACCGCGAACTTCTCCAAGGCCCCCTGGAAAGTCCTAGAGCGAATATCTACCCGTATAACCAACTCTATCCCAGGGGTCACCCGGGTTGTTTATGACATCACTCATAAACCACCCGCTACAATAGAGTGGGAATGACACCAGGCTTTAGCTATGCCGAGGATGGTCCCACAGCTGATCTCACAGTTGATGCATGGGGAGGGACTCTGGACGACGTCTTCCAGCAGTCCGCAATCGCGCTGTTCAACGCGATCACCCCCATTGAGGGGATCAGCAGAAATGAGACTCGAGAATTCGAGGTAGAAGGACACGATCTTGAGGCCCTCCTCTTCAACTTCTTAGATGAGCTTCTATACCTTCAGGAGATAGACCTTATTGTATTCTCGGGTTTTGACTTGGAGATCGACCAGGAAAGATTTACCCTCAAGGCGGTCTGTCACGGTGAGTCCTTTGACCTGACTCGCCATACCCAAGGAATCGCAATAAAGGCAGTCACTTTTCACATGATGAAAATTGAGCAGACGGATGAAGGCTGGAACCTCAGGGTCGTCCTGGACACCTGAGTCTAGTACCTATAGGATTGGATCTGATTACAAGCATGTCTGAGGCCTTCGAGTTTACTATTTTAAGAAAATCCCTCCAGACATCACCTGACCCGGGCCCAGTTTGGTTGAGAGGAATCAATCGTTAGAAGTGGACGATAAGGATTGATTGATCCATCTAGGGGCTTCATGGATAGCATCCGCCAGGATGTAAGCGTCCCGGTTTCCCAGGATATCCACAGCGTGATACGCCTGTCTGAGTCCCTTAACATCTCCCTCTTAGACATGGAGCAGCGCGCGAGGCTTCAGCAGTTCCCTCATCCGAGAACGAGATTTGATTGGCAGCCAGGCGATTTAGACCAAATATAATACATCACACAGCTCGCTGCCTCCCCTATGGTCATGGCGAACGTCGGGGTAACCATCCCAGTATCCAGGACTAGGAAAGCCATTTTCCAACGAGGACGTAAAACTCTTATAGGATATCTTGGAGCAGGTGGGATTGGCTCATGGTTGTTTTGTTAGGTCCAAGATTGGGAAAAATCAAGGCCAAGACCTGGAGGACTTTGTATTGGCTTATCTAGAAAAGTTGTAAAGGAAAAGTGAGGCGTCAAGCCTCGGTTTTGTGCGAAGTGAGAATCTTTTCAGCTGTACCCAGACCAGATCCGGGCTCCATATCATAGCCAAGTTTCATGAGGCTCATTTCGAGGGCTGATAAGGTCGCGATGATATCATTATTCGTTACGTTGCCCATATGGCCTACCCTTACCGTCTTACCCCCGAGCTTCCCTAGACCTCCTGCGATGATCACCCCGTACTTGGTCCTCATCAATCCTCTCATGTCACCGTCGTTGATCCCAGCTGGGATCTTGGGCACTGAAAGGGTGTGGGCCTCCGAGTCCTTCGCAGGGAACTGCCCCAGACCCAAGGCTTCAATTCCAGCCTTGAAGGCATCGGAGATGATCTCATGGCGTCTCCACCGAGCCTCGATCCCCTCCTCATGGATGATCCTTAGGGCCTCTAACATCCCGAGTACGTTACCTGTGGCTGGTGTAGCAAAGTAGCCTCTTGGGTTCTCCATGACGGGCTTCCACCTAGCAAGGTTGCAGTAATAGTTGTCAATAGGAGTCTTTCGCCTGTCAATAGCCGTCCACGCGTTCTCATTGAGACAGAACATTGATGTTCCTGGGGGGGCGGCGATCGCTTTCTGGCTTCCAGTAAGGCAATAGTCGATGTTCCATTTATCCATCTTTAGAGGCATCCCCGCTACACCACAAACGCTATCCACGATATAGAGAGCATCCGTGTTTTTCGCGAGTTCCCCCACCTTATCAATCCGGTTTGCGATCCCTGTGGAAGTGTCCACGTGCTCCACGGTGAATGCCTTGTAAATGTTGGAGGATAATTTCTCCTCGATCCGCTTGAGATCGAGGGCCTCGCCCCACTCAAATCTGATCCTGTCCACGACGCCACCATGGGCCTCAACGATCTCCTCCCATTTCTCCCCAAAGAAGCCGTTTTCAATACAGAGGACTTTGTCCCCCCTCTCCACGAGATTGGCAATTGCGGCCTCCATCCCTAGGGTTCCACTGCCAGAAAGCATGAAAGGCGTACCATCCGTGCCGAAGAGCTCTTTTTGTAGCCTTAGGGCCTCAACGTAGCCTTCCACGAATTCGCCACTGACGTGGCTGAGGATGGGCTTTGCTAGGGTTCTAAGAACCCGTGGGGAGACCATAGTTGGTCCCGGAATCATCAAAAGTTCACGCTCGTTTCCCAAATAGTCCACCACCCCCATCATCCCCCTCAGGCTGATAACGTTTTCCAAGGCCCAGATAAGGTTAAAGTAGGGTGAAACTCCTGTGAATGATAATAGGGGTTCTACCATGAAAAGAATAGAGGTAACCCTCCCGAGCCTTGAATGGCATGGGGATAAGTCGCTGACACTGACATTCCCGGCTAAATGGGAGATCAAAAGGTGCAGAATGGCATGTGAAGGTCATCCTGGCATGTCGCAAGAAGAGATCCGAGCTGCAATTCATAACCCAGTTGAATCGCCTACACTTAAGCGCCTCGCCGATGGGGCACAAGAGGTGGTCATCATAATTGACGACATGACACGACCTACCAAGTCTTACCAGTACGCCGTTCCTATTCTGGAGATCCTCAACGAGGCAGAGATACCCAGGGACAACATCCGTTTCATTATCTCCCCGGGAACCCACGGAACATATGGACGCCTAGATTTCGTGAAAAAGCTCGGGGAGGAGATCGTGGACGAGTACCAGTGTTATAACCATAACCCTTACGAGATGCTTGACTACCTCGGGGAGACTAGCTACGGTACCCCTGTATATGTCAACAGCGAGGTAATGAGGTGTGACCTCAAGATCGGGATTGGCACCACCCTATTCCACAGGCTCATGGGACTCAGCGGAGGAGGAAAGATCATCAGCCCAGGGGTGGCCGGGATGGTAACGATCCGCCACAACCATGGCCCTCTCGGAGGCTTCGGTCCTGATCTCACACCTCACGAGACTACTGGCTACTTGAAAAATGAGGGGAACATTATGCGCCTCGACGCCGAGGAAACCGCGCGGATGGCAGGGCTTGACTTTAAGGTTGACACCGTTCTAAACTTAGAGAGGGATCCCCTCGAGGTCCACGCTGGGGACTTTGTGGCGACCCAGCGTAGGGCCGCGGCTGGCTCCATGAAATGGCATCGATGTGAATCCCCTGAGGCTGAGATCGTGGTGGTGAATAGTTATATGAGGGAGAATGAGCCTTTCCTCGGATTCTGGCCTGCATTAAACTCAGTGACTGAGGACGGCACAGTGGTTCTCATCGCCATGGACCCCGAAGGAGACATCAACCACTGGCTCTTCAACCATCATGGCAAATTCACCGGCTCCAGCCTCTGGAATGGGAAAGCAAGAGAAGTTGGAAAAGGGGCTAGGCTCATCATCCACGGTCCACGGTACAGGAGTCAGGAGATGAGGCTTGGGAACCCTGAAACCACCACGTGGATCAAGGAGTGGGACGATGTTATCGAGGAGCTTGAGAAATACCACGACCATGGGTCTAGGGTCGCAGTGCTCCCAGACGGAACCTCTGGAATCCCGGAGAAAGTGCTCGATTCCCTCTAACCTCCATCAGCCTTTAAACGAACCAGACAAACCGAAGGGCGTTCGAGATCGGTGTGTGACCCCCACTCGCGTACGCGGTGGTTTCTCGGTATATTTACTTACATCCATACAGACCATATGGGTGATTGGGATGGCGAAAGCGATCCAGATAGATAATAAAGATAATGTCGCTACAGTAGCCTCTGAGGTCTCAAAGGGAGAACATATTGAGGTTCTGTCCTCGGGGGGATCGATCCTAATACGTTCTGAGGCGTTGGACGATGTTGCCATTGGTCACAAGATAGCACTCAAAGATCTTTCTCGGGGGGAGGCCATCAGAAAATACGGGGAAGTCATCGGAATTGCATCAACCAGCATTGAAACAGGTGAATGGATCCACACCCATAACGTGGAGAGCATCATGGTTCCCACATCAAGGCTAAAAGAGGCAAAGGCATGACTGAGTTCTACGGCTATGGACGAGAGGACGGATCGGTGGGGATCAGAAACCATCTCTTGGTGCTGACTCCAATGGATTGTAGTATCGAGCCGGCTCGGAAGATCGCCGCTCAGGTAGAGGGGGCTATCGCCGTGACCCAGCATCACGGATGCGGAAGCGACTCAATGATAGAGAACGCTCTCATAGGCACTGGAAAGAACCCTAACGTTGCCGGAGTACTACTTGTCGGATTAGGTTGTGAATCCATAACATGTGAGAACATTGCAAAGGGCATCAAGTCAACCGGGAAGCCCATGGAAACCCTGATCATCCAGGAAGAGGGAGGCACAATAAAGACCACGGAGAAGGGTGTTCGGATCCTCCGTAGGATGTCTAAGGAAGTCGCGGAGCTTGAGAGGGAATCCTTCCCTTTGTCGGAGCTAACTCTTGCTGTAGAGTGCGGGGGCTCTGATGCCACATCTGGGCTTGCCGCGAACCCCGCCGTGGGTGTCGCTGCGGATGAGCTTATTGATAGAGGTGGGAAGGTAATGTTCGGAGAAACCCAAGAAATGATAGGGGCCCAACACATCCTAGCCCTCCGGGCCGTTAACAGCGAAGTTTCAAAGGATATCATGGATATGGTAGAGAGGCAGGAGGCCCGACTGCAGGCCATGGGCATTGATAGCAGGTACATGTCTAAGGGGAACCAGGATGGGGGGCTCAGCACCCTCGAAGAGAAGAGTCTGGGAGCTATCCGAAAGGGGGGCACCCGTCCCATTCAGGGGGTGCTTAGGAACGACCGGGAGGGATTGGGCTCGCCAGGGCGGTCTGGACTCTGGCTCCAAGACGGTCCCGGATGGGATGTGCCTTCAATAACACACATGGTAGCGGCGGGGGCACAGGTCGTTGTGTTCACAACTGGGAGGGGCTCCACGACGGGCCATGCAATCTCCCCGGTGTTGAAGGTGACTGGAAATCCCGAGACATACAGGAATCTCTCAGATAACATTGATGTGAATGCGGGGACAATTCTGGACGGGGGGGAGTCGCTAAACTCAGTGGGGAGAAGGATCTTCGAGGAGGTAGTTGAGATAGCCTCGGGGAGAATGACAAAGGCGGAAGCACTGGGGTTCCATGATTTCATCGTGTACAGGACAAACCAAGCGACGGAGGCTCTTCTAGGTCACTGCTGAGCCCCGAAGAAAGGCATAATATCAATGATTCCCGGTTGAGATATTCATGCGGGGAGAGGGATTCTGGGTGGAGGTGATCTCTACGGGAGATGAGATCCTGTTCGGGCGAATCGTTGATACGAATTCGGCCTGGATCGCGAGGAGGGCGGCGGAGCTAGGGGCTCCTCTGAGACGGGTGACCAGTGTGGGGGATGACTTAGGAGAGATCTCTGGAGTATTATTAGAGGCTCTGGAACGGAGGCCGGACCTCATTATATTTACGGGGGGGCTGGGGCCATCAAAGGACGATCTGACGATGGTGGCAATCGGGCTCGCCCTAGGACGTAAAGTGATTTTCGACCAACAGGCCGTAGAGCGGATCCGGAGGAGGTATAGGGAGAGAGGAATCCAAGTCACGACTAGAGTAGAGAGAATGGCTAGAATAGTGGATGGATCCAGGGCGCTGGAGAACGTGGTGGGGATGGCAACAGGGATAGAGATAGTAGAGGGAGATACCACAGTCATGGCTTTCCCGGGGGTCCCGGGGGAGATGAAGGCAATGTTCGACGCGTACGCGGCTCCCCTCATTGAGGGGGGGACCGCGTTACGGTTCGTGGCAAACACGGTCGTAGCCCGGGTAGTTTTTAAGGACTTTTTTCCAGTTTATCGAGGGATGCAGGCGGATTACCCTGATGTCTACATTAAGAATGCGGGAACGTCTCCGGAGGGCCCAGAAGAGCGCGCACGGGTGAAGGAGATCACTGTGGACGTTGTAGTGAAAGGGGAAAACCAAGATGAGTGCGAGGTGACCTTAGAGAATGTCCTAGCGGAATTCGACCGGCGCCTTGGGGAGGTTGGGGGCATCCTAATCCTAGATTCCGTGGGGAGGCGTTCGTGATGATGACAGGGATCCTTCGCCTATTGTAATACCAGCGGGGGAGGGTTAGTCTTTTTCTATCTTCTCGCCAAGGTCGTGGATCTCGAGGCGGCCGTCGAAATAGTCTCTAAGCCTGTTCAATAGTGCCTCGATAGGGGTGCGTACCTGAACCCAGGTGTCCCGGTCGCGGATGGTGATGGACTGGCGTGCCTCGGTGTCATAATCGATAGTAATGCTGAGGGGTGTGCCGATCTCGTCTGCCCGGGCGTAGCGTCGGCCAATGCTTCCGGATTCGTCGTAGGTCGCAGCGTATCCGCGGTCTCGGAGGGTCTGGTGGAGAACGCGGGCCTGTTTAGGCAGCCCATCCCGGGTTACGAGGGGGTTGACCTGGATTTTGGTAGGGGCAATGTTACGAGGTATCCGAAATATGTTGCGTTTGCCTCTGCGCTCGTAAGCATGCTCTAGGGTTGTATAAAATAGTCGGTCGAGGCCGAAGCTTGGCTCCACAACGTGTGGAACGTAACGGGTGCCGTCTAATCGGAGAATAGTGGGTTCCTGAACCCCGGCGTGGGCCTTAAGGTCGTAGTCCGTACGGTAGGCATGGCCGGCGACCTCAAGCCATCCCCACTCCAACTGGGCCTCATGGTCATAGGTCTGGGCGCTATAGTGGGCCCGCTCTTCTGGGAGGTGGGCCCTGAAACGCTGTTTCCCAGGTGGAACCCCTAGGCTGGTAATGAATCGTTGGCTAACGCCCATGTAATAGGCTTGCCAGGGTGTAAGGATCTGACCGTCTTCGAGGGCCTTGGCAATTGTGGTGTTGAAGGGCATTGTGTTGTTGTCCTCGAGCATCTTCTCTGTGATGATCTTGATGGGGGTGTCTGCGACCTCGTTAATGAATGGGCAGTCAGGCTTTTCTGGATCGAAGAATAGTTCGAGCTCAATTATAGTGAACTCCCGGATGCGGGTCATACCTCGACGAGGACTGATCTCATTACGGAGGACTTTACCTTTCTGGGCAATACCAAAAGGGGTCTTTTTCCGGGCGTGAAGGTATGCGCGCTTAAAGTTGGTAAACATGCCCTGGGCAGTCTCGGGGCGGGCGTAGCCTGTCTCTCCATTAACAGAGCCTATCCGTGTCTCAAACATAGTGAGAATGCGAGTGGGGTCGGCGAGCTGCCCCCCGCACCGGGGGCACTTGATCTTGTGCTCCCTGAGGAGATGGTTGATAGCCGGTCCACCCTGGGCCTCGACGTTCTCTAGGTCTGTTTTCTCCTCGATAAGATGGTCTGCCCTGTAGCTGCGACTGCACTTAGTGCATGTGGTGCTGTGCTCCTTAAAGTTCTCGATATGTCCCGAGGCCTCGAATACGCTGGACGGGTTGATAAGAGGGGCCTCGATCTCGAGGATATCCTGGCGACTAGTAAAGTAGGTGCGCCAACAGTCCTCGATATTCCGTTTGAGCTTAGTGCCGGGGTCGCCATAGGTGATGAAGCCGGCTTTTCCCCCGTAGATCTCAAAGCTGGGCCAATAGAGGCCGCGGCGTTTGGCAATGGCAGTAATAGTGTCGTGAATGGTCTGGGGCATGATGTTTTCGGTATTGGTTTGGGGTTGTACGGCTTATTAAGTCTGAGTGTGAAGCGGGTCGGCGCTTGATTCATGAGATGGTTTCCGGAGTTGCACCGTTTTTTCTGATATTTCGTGGTTATGGAACAACTTGTGTTTCTGACTGGAATCAGGGTGGGTCGGCGCGCTCGTATAGTTATAATTCACTCGTATCAGTGATTTCTATCAATGTTATGACAACTTAGCTTCAAGCCCACACATACACGTTTCGATATACAAAATCCATGGGGCGAGAAACTGTGATTACTTGTCGGTCAACTTTGACTTTAGCTGAAACTATGTGGAGAACGCCACCGGGGATGAAGCAGCAAATAGCTGAGGGAGAGCTATGGTGATAGCAATTGACGAGGCGTTCCAGCTAATGAGAGCCTTGAATCAACAAGTATCGACCCATCTCCTCTCGGTATCTACCAGACCGGGGTTGAAAACTGGTGCAAAGGTCTACTTTATGAACCTTTAAATCCCCTCTCAGAAAAACAATTCTAAGGAGCACAGGATCAGGGAAATGCCGTTCCAGAGGAGGAAGCATGAAGCGCAGAATAATCATCGGGGCAGCCGCTATCATCGCGCTGGGGCTCGTCCTCACGAGAACACAAATCATCAACCCTAGGGACACCTCGGACGGCCTAGATATCATTGCTAGCGGACTCGAGACACCCTGGAGCCTCACCTTCAGCTCCGATGGCACACTCTATTTTACGGAGCGCCCCGGCAGGGTCAATGTCATTCAGGACGGCGAAATCCATACACTCCTAACCCTTGATGTAGCAGCTAGCGCCGGCCGCGAGGGGGGTCTCCTTGGCATAGAGTTAGACACCAACTTCCCTGAGAACCGGCATGTCTATGTCTACTACACATATAGGGACAAAGAGAGCAAAAGATGGAACCGTATATCCCGATATACGGATTCAGGGAATGCCCTTACTGACCCGACTATCATCCTAGACCACATTCCTGCGGGGGATTTCCACAACGGCGGAAGGATCAAATTCGGACCAGACGGCAAACTCTATGCCACCACAGGGGAAACTTTCAGTGGCGCCCTGGCCCAGGAATTAGATAGCCTTGGAGGTAAGATCCTGCGGATGAACTCCGATGGCACCGTCCCCCGAGACAACCCTTTCCCTGGCTCCCTAGTCTATAGCTACGGTAACCGGAATCCTCAGGGCCTAACATGGCATCCCGAGACAGGTAGCCTCTACTCCACAGAGCACGGTCCCAGTGGTGAAGGGCTCCGCTTCGCCCACGACGAGATAAACCTCATAGAGCCCGGGAACAACTACGGTTGGCCTTATGTCGTGGGAGACGGAGGCGACCCCCGATACATAGATCCCTTCTATCACACGGGTAAGGTCACGTGGGCCCCCTCTGGGGCCACCTTCTACCATGGCAGTCGATACCCCCAGTTGCAGAACAAGCTTCTCATAGCTACCCTCAGGGGAAATAGTATCAGGGTGGTCACCCTAACCCTCGACTATACCAGTGTCGAGTCTACCGCAGCCCTCTACGAGGGAGCCCTGGGCAGGATCAGAGACATCACCCAAGACCCCAACGGCTACATTTACTTTTGTACCAGCAACAGGGACGGGAGAGGAGTCCCTGGAGATGAAGATGACCTAATCGTGAGGATTGTTAGACTCCCCTGATATACCTATATTATTCTGAACTTACAAATTAGAAGTGCACCAGTGTTATCATAAAACAAGAAAGCCAAAGACACAAACCTCCTCAACTAATGAGCACGGATGAGGAAAAGTAAATTAGTAGCAGGCAAAGCATCACCCGAGCACTGCGTTGGCCTTCAATCCTTTAGCCTCCCTGAACTCCACCACGTGGGACCCAACGTCGCTTCCTACCACCACAGGGTCCAGACTCCCTAGCCCATGCCCAACCGCCTCCACTATGTGTCGGATTCTCCTGGGATCAAAACCCATCACCCGGGCCATCGTAGCATCCACCGAGGCAGGGTTTCTTCCTAGAATAATGCACCCCAGCTCCCGGGGGGTTCCTTTCACCACACCTTCTAGTCCCACCCTCCCATCAATGAGGGACAACCTACTCCTAAATATCAGATTTAGATCTAATATCACCTTGTGGATCTCAGGATGATAGATCCCCTTCCCTTTACTCGGGAGCAGTCCGAAGAGATTCTTAAGCGCCCCCGTCACAAAGGTGAGGCCATGGGTCTTGGCCAACGCTACAGAGATGAGCCCCCCTGCATCCATTAGGAGGCTAGGCATTTCAGGTCTCTTTAAATAGTAGCCATCGTAATCGGTCGGTACCAACGGTTCTTTGCTCAGGTTGTGGAGTGAGATGTCAATCCCCCGGTCACTCAGCTCATCTACGTAGGTCCTGTAGCCGAACCGTGTAAAGGCCTTATTCGCGAACTTTCCAACGCTGTTAGACTCAACTATTCTAAGTGATGCCTCTGGGTTATCCTCGAGGATTCGGTCCACCAGGGCCCCTATGACTCCCACCTCTACATTGGCATGTCCCGTAACATCCTTCCCAGAGCACATGTTTGGCTTCAGGATTAAAGGGAAACATAGATCCCCAAGGCCCCCTATGAGGTTGATGGCCTTCTCTAGAGCCTCCTTGAAATTATCCTTGCACCCTACCAGAGCGACTGTATCCATCACATAACCCATGGATAAATAGGAACCGCGGGTATTATCCTTAATCACACGCGCGTAGCGCTTTTCGTCAGTGAGGGTGTAAATCAACGAGATCCTAGTTGAGAGAAAAGGCTTAGGGTCTGAGAGCCTCTAATTGCCTCAGCATTCTCCTCTAGAGTTAAATGTGCCTTACAAGTACAGCATTCAACGTGGATATATTATATGATAGTAGGGGGTTGAGCGCGCATAGAGAAACCATTTTCCATGGGATTCAGCTTTAATTCTTCGTGTGAGGAAGCTATTTTGGTATCTGAGCACGCTTCATCATGATTATGCCATTACACTTGTCTGCATATTCGCAGTACTCGAGGCAGGAAGGCGTCTTCTCTTTCTTCCCTCCCTCTGCACCGCAATCTAGGCACTCTCCTGTTTCCTCGTCGCTCCAGATCTCGACGCGGCCGCCACAGGAGACACAGACTTCATATGCAACGCTTGGCCTTACAAAATCCTCTATCCCTGGGCAGTAGTTCTCTTTCGGGGCCTGAATGAAAGTCATTTTATAACCGAAATTCTCCTGATACTCAGCGGGCTGGTGTATCCTTGCATCTAGCCACTTTCATAGCTGTATATCTACTTTGGGTTACCCAGTGGGGACTTTAGTTCGCAGAAAGTCTCCCGGCAGCTATTTACAGTTATATACAGAGAGGAGGTATGCCTCCTAATACTTTCCGAGTGAACATTATTTGGCGTTCCTGAAACGACTCCGTGACTTTATGCAATCTCAGACCAGCAACTACAAAATCCTCCTCACTCGGAGCGTAGTAGCCACCTTTCTTCGGCAGATGGTAGAAAACTTTACCAACATCTATATTGTAGAGCTCGGCGCTACGCCCATCCAGCTCAGCGTCGTCAGGGCGGTGGGGGCCGGAGCCAGCGCCATAGTGTCAATCCCGGCCGGGTGGCTATCCGATGTCTACAGCCTCAAGAGAATCATGATCCTCGGGATGTCCCTTCAACTCATCTCAATCATATGCTACGCCTTCGCTAAAAATTGGCAGTGGATCTTTACGGCAATAATCTTTGGCACTCTCACTATGACCCTAGTCTTCAGAATACAGAATATAATTATCGCTAATAGCCTCACCGACCACAACAGGGCCACGGGATTCGCTATCAGAACTATGTTAAGACAGGTCCTTGCCATCTTTGCCCCTACCATTGGGGGGGCCCTCGTCTACCTATCCGGGGGTATATCCATTGATGGAATCCGTCCTCTCTATTTCATCCAGCTCGTCGGCTTCGCTGTCATATCTTTCTACGTAGCCCGCAATCTAAAAGACACTAGGCCTATGGGGAAGGCCCAAACGAACAAAATGATAGGTCAATTCAGAGAGATGTTGGAAGCAGGGGAGAACCTAGGACGTTTCGCCCTAGTCCAGGCTCTGGGCTCCATCACCATGGGGATGAGCAGGCCCTTCATCTTTGTTTACGTTGCAGAGATCAAGGGGGCCAACTCCCTCACCATTGGTTATATGGGGACCTCATTCATCATCGTCTCGATGCTCCTCGCCATTCCTATCGGAAACCTGGCCGATACCAGAGGAAGGAAGTTCATAATCTTCATCACCCGTCCCTTCTACTACCTCAGCACTCTTCTCCTAATTTTCTCCCCAATAGATACCTCGTGGATGCTCCTTTTGGCCTGGGGTTGCAGGGGAATCATGATGAGCTCCAACGCCTTCAACATGATGAACATGGAGATGGTGCCTGCTGAGTACAGGGGACGGTGGACGGGGTTCGTCAGCCTCTTCCAGAACCTCCTAAGGATCCCCTCGATCCTCATTGGGGGCTACATCTATGAGAACTTTAATCCAGCCCTTGTCTTCATCATCCCCCTTATCGTGGATGTTCTTGTCAGGATGCCCCTCCTAAACTCTATCCCGGACACACTCAACTCCGAGCGGGAACACTTTGCAGAATGAGGAGCTATGACTGCGATACATTTAACTCCATTAAAGTTGTATACGCGTTTCCTACAGTGAGCACGTGCGCGCCTCATTGAGAGACTTGGTTTACCAATAATTCAGAGTAGTGTGTAATTAGGGATGGTTAGCAAACACTAACAATGATTCAAAACCAAATTTTTTCATGTTTTTTAAATTATGTCGGCTTGTTTGATAGGGTTAGTTTGAGAAGTATTCGTATTAACTTAGAAGGTAAAGTTCTCCATTTTTGATGGGCAGAAAGATCTATAGAATCAATAGGTTTAGGCGAGTTATCCTCCCGTTCAAGAGTTATTGAGGAATAGTTTTCATGGATAGAGCAGGACCCTTGTTTAGTAGAATAATCATAAATTTTGGAGAATTGATCACTGAGACAATCCGGAGATATTGAAGGATGATCTTATAGTCTGAAATCTGTGTCTTTTCCTGCGGTCGTTAATGACTTATTTGCTCTCCTCGCATGGTGATGAACCAATGCTAGGCGACCGAGGAATAAGGAGCCGATTGGGGGTGTTCTACGGATACTGGGTCCTCCTGATCAGCGTTATCCTCCACGCCCTCGGAGCTGGGGAGTTCTTCTACGAATCCGGTGACAGGCGGCGTGGTGTGCTGAAGGTCGTACGGGGATTGGCGTTGGTCATGATAGTCCTGTTCGGGCTTTCCCCATTTTTCTCCTTGGAAATCTACTGGATGCGGGCGATCCGATATTCCCGAGCGTGATCACCGCAATTTTCACCTGGCTGTATGTATTCACGCGTTTGAACATGTGATTCTGCCGTGGATATTCTTTATGAACCTGCAGATGGATACAGGGTTCGCGATGAAAACCGGAACAAGGGGTACTCTTGGGTATTACTGATGCGTTCTCCCAGTTGATCGAGGTTGAGGGACATCTCATCGACTCCATGATTCTGACAAAGATACTGGACGCCATCATGGACCTCCAGGGATCCTTCGAGATCCTTGAGTTCAACGTGGGGAAGCGGAAGGAGGATCAAAGCTACGCCCGGATCGATGTCTATGGGGAGAGTCAGGAGCATCTGGATTCGATACTGAGTAATGTCTTCCGCTTCGGGGCCACGGTTCCTGAGACCCTTGAGGTAAGCTACTCCCCAGCGCCCCGGGACATGGTGCTCCCCGACGACTTCTACTCCACCACCCATCACTCCACCTCTGTCTACATAGGCGGTCGCTGGGTAGAGGTTGAGGAACTCATGATGGACAAGCAAATAGTCGTGGATCCCATTACTGGAAGGGTCCGGTGTAAGCCTATCAGGCTGGTTGAGAAGGGGGATCTTGTGGTGACTGGGGAGCGGGGCATCCGAATAAGGCTCCCTGAGCGACCCCGGGAGGGCATGGGTATATTCGAGTTCATGACCAGCGATGCATCCTCCGAGAAACCCTCCGCCCTGATAATCAAGAACATCGCCGAAGACCTCCGCAGGACCTCTGAGAGAGGCGGCAAGATCGTCGTGGTAGCGGGACCCGCAGTGGTCCACACTGGAGCCTCGCCTGCTCTCGCGAAGATGATCCAGATGGGCTACGTCGATGCCATCCTCGCGGGGAACGCTTTGGCTGTCCACGACGTGGAGTGTGCCCTTTTTGGCACGAGCCTCGGTGTTGAGCTGGGTCGTGTCTCCGGTAGGAGGGAGTCCAGGAACCATATCGCAGCGATCAACGAAGTGATGAAGGCGGGCTCCATGAAGCTCATGGTAGAGAAGGGGAAGCTTGACAAGGGCATCTTCTATCAGCTTATCGTGAACAATATTCCCTTTGCGCTGGCCAGCTCCATAAGGGACGACGGTCCCATCCCCGAGGTGATCCAGAGCTCCGTGGAGGCCCAGAGCCTGTACAGGGAGCTAGTAAGGGACGCCGACTACGTCGTGATGCTAGCCTCGACGCTCCACAGCATCGCTGTGGGGAACATGCTGAGCTCCCGGGTCAAGATCGCCTGCGTGGACATCAACCCCGCAGTGGTGACCAAGCTCAGCGACCGGGGTACAAGCCAGGCAATCGGCGTGGTGACCGACGTGGGCCCCTTCCTTTCCCTCCTTGTGGAGGCCCTCGAGAAAAGCCAAGCCCCCGCTTAGGGAGTTGTTCTCCCTCAGAATCCTTTCCTTGACGGGAAGGAGCTTCTGTAGGGGCTTGTGGGGCTCTGTCTGGTACCAGTAGGCGGTGCTGCTATAGTTGTCACTCCTGTGATTGGCGTGGCCGTGTTCGTAGATGGCTATCTTACAATGACGTAGATCTTCGACATAGAATAAAGATCGGTCGTACCGAATCTAAACGGGAAAAGGTTCCTTCTCCTGAAGACGTTGATTTGATATTACGTGGCGCTTCTCCTCGTCAGGATGTTTGTGTTTCGTTAGTTGCTTATGATGGGTTACGGACTGAAGTTCTTGGACAACCCCAGAGATATGATGGTTGAAGCTTGGAGCTTTTCCCGGTCTAAATATAGAAAAGTTGGAGTTTAGTGCCAGTTCCTACACAGATCTTTGTTAGTAGTCCGTTGAGTAAGATCAGTTTGCCATAGATTACTTTCATTCTGGAAATAGCGTGTGAGAAGATAATCGAGTATTTGAAAATTTCACTTAATTCCTATTTTGCACAAAGCAAGTAGGTCCCATATTTGCCGGCTACATATTTAACGTATACGACAGCTACAAGTTCGCGTTCAACGTATTCTCGGTGTCCGCCATACTCCGCAATCTCGTTCTACTTTGTGAGGCCTATAGAAAACATAGGCGGCTTATCCATAACGTAGAAGCTCAGGTTCTTCAGTTGAGACTAAGCCTTCCAACGTCTCCGGTATTTTTTAAGCGCGTGGTGGTTTATCCCGGGAAGTAGACTTTCTTGATGGACCCAATAGACTTCAAAGAGGCCTTCAACGAGTAGGGCCTATCGAACTCGCAAACAAATCTCTGCCAGCTGTCCCCTAGAACTTCTGGATCCAATTCACCCAGCCCCATCTCATGAGATTTTATAATGTGGAGGATCTCAGAGGGATCAAAACACATCAACCGCGCGCAGAAGGCGTCCACCGATACAGGATTTCGCCCCGCAATAACAATTCCCATCTCTCTGGGTGTCCCGATGATAGGCCCGTTGCCCTCCATCGCTACGAGACCGTCAACAACAATGAGGTCATGCCTCACGGTCTTGGCAAGGTATGGGAGGATCTCGTTAAGCCTTCTGTGGAGCACGCTCTTCTTCCTCCTCTGAAGGACCCCAAAAAGGTTCTTTATGCTGAGGGTAACTGAGACGTGGCCCTCGGTCTTGATCTTTGGGAGGTTCACAAAATAATCAGCGTCAAGAACAGTCCGGGGGAGCCGGAGCTTTTTACCCGCGACCTCATGGACCTCGTGATCGTCCCGGGTGAGGTTCATGAAGCTGATACTGAGATCATCCAGCTTATCCAGGAGCCCCGATCTGGCTGCCCGATTATCCGCGGTATCGGAGATGTTGTCAGACTCTACCACGGTGATGTTATCAGTTTCCTTTCTAACGAGACAGAGGACTGCCTCCAGAATGGCGAAGTCGGTTGTCACCATTCCGTAGGGGTTCTTAGCGTTGCAAAGGTTGGGCTTGACAACAACCCGTTCGCCGCCCTTGAGCCCCAGTCCGCCTATTAGATCAATAGATCTTGTCACAGCCTTCTGGATATCGTCTCCCGCCTCGACGAGAGAGACCCTTTCGCGGATCACTTTTTCTCCCCCTTTTCATCATTGGATAGGATCCTGACGACGTCCTCGAGGACACCCATCATCAGGATCTCGTCATCCACGGTGAACAAGGGCTCCGCATCACCCCTGACGGTGGAAACCAGATGCTCGTATTGACCCACAAAGGCGGGGTGCTTGAGTAGGATGAGGTCAAGGTACTGACCTAAGTTCATCCCGCCTATACGTTTGCTTCCTCTTTCGGTTTTTAAGGTCCCCCCTTGAGGGGCTTTCATGAGGTCGATTTGGATGGTACCTTCATCCCCTGAGACCTTAACCTTAAAGCCTGGGATGAGGCTGGTCCAGTTCATCTCCCCCCGGACCGTGACGCCGCTTCCGGTTGCCATAATGAGCCTGATGTTGTCCAGGACCTGGTATCTCCTCATATAGCCCTCGGCCTCGGCAACTTCAGAAACGGGGTCTGAGAGCACTTGGACCACTGAGAGGGCGTGGGGGAGTATATCCTCTACGAGGCCATAGGCTACTTTGGTCCTGAAATCAGTCTTGGATCCATAGCTCCAAAGGTTGTTGTCAAACTTGACGTCGATCTCTTGGAGGGCTCCTATCTCTCCTTTCTCGATCAGCTCCCTGGCTGTGATGAGGCAGGGTGTAAAAGCGTAGTTGTGAACTGGGAGAACCACCAGTCCCGTATTAGTCTGGGCCTCGCCAATCCTCTTGCAGCCCTCTAGGGTCTGGGCCAATGGCTTCTCACACAGGGCGTGTTTTCCGGCCTCAATAGCTTTAAGGACTAGGGTCTCGTGGAATCGGGGCGGGGTGTTAATGGCGACGACCTCTACATCGGGGTCTGTCAGAAGCTCCTCAGGAGAGGTGTAACCCTTCAAGGCACCCGCCTTCCCGCGGACGTTCTCCATTCGCTTCTGGTTTAAGTCTGCGACAGCCGTTACTGTGACATCCTCCACCTCCTTGATAGATCTGAGGTGGAACATGGTGGTTACTTTCCCGCAGCCGATGATACCCAGCCGGAGCATACCAACTCATTGGTGCTGGTTGAAGTTTATTAGTCTTCCAGAGCCGTCTCTGAGGTTAGAAAAGCTTAGCAAGGATAAACTCGCTCAGGGTGACTGGTTTCGTAAGGCTCCGGGGCTTTGGAGGGTTGTCTATACAGTAGAAGTGCTTCCAAACCAGGTACTTGCTCATGGTCACCTCTTTCTTGAAGAGCTTGTGGAGGTAGACGTCAGCGCTCCCCATCCACTTCCTGCCTAGGAAACTCCCGGCAAAGGCCATGCCGAGAAGGTAGCTGCAGAATGCGATAAGTGTGTTGATGTACCATTCCATAATAAATTCACCTATATCTCTAGTGATATCGGAGTTGCTGGGAGTATATAAATCAATCTCTAGCGATATTCATAATTAAGGAAACTAACGGAGGTACTCCCCCAACCCCTCATGATAACCATAAAGGAAGCTCACTGTAGCCGCCAAAACCAGCTCCAGCCAATAAGTAGCAAGACGGGTCAGGAGGGAGATTGCCGAGGCCATGGACAGCGGAACACCAAGAACTACAAAGGCGCCAGTGAGACTCGCGTCGATGATCCCTAGGCCCCCGGGGATGAATATATTTAGCTGCTGGATGAACTCTATGAGGGCATATATAAGCACGATAACCCAGAAATCGATGGGCCAACCCAGGCTCAGGGCAATAAGATAGGCAGTTATCGCCCCGGTGCTCCAGTGGAACGCTACCATAAGGATCGACAAAAAGTTTTGGAGAGGATTTCTCTTCAAAATCCCTATGGCAGATTCGATCTCCCTCACAACGGATGGAAACCCTTCTTCATCATGACTATTATCTACGAGCCTGTCGAAGAGGTTCCTCTTAAGCCAGGCCGGGCTCCTCCTGTAGAACGTCAACAGAGTTATGGGGCTAAGAAAGAGGCCGTATATTATGCTGGAACTTAGGGCGAAGAGGATAACGAGAGCGATAAAGCCGGGACTTATGGGCATTGGTCCCCTCCAGAAGATAGTGACCATGAGGGAGGCAAAGGCGATGATGAGTCCGAAGCTGATGTTGTAATAGGCCTTGTGAACCACTACTGAGGTGATGGCCTTCCCAAAATCAGAGTTCTCCTTGTCCTTGACCATATAGGCTCGAATGACCTCGGTACCTACAGGGATAGGTATCAACCAGACCACAAAGAGGCTCAAAAACATCGCCTGCACCGCCTCCCAGAGCCCCACCCCTACCCCCAAGACCCGGAGCACAAGGTACCAGGATGCCGCGAGGAAAAACATCCCTAAGTAGTTAATTCCGAGGGCGAGTGTGAAGGCCCAGACATCGAAGCGCCCCACCTCCATAAGAACCTGGAACGGGTTGGTATAGGCAAGATAGGCTGCAAAGAGGATCAGTCCTATGGACGTGAGGAGTAGCCACCGTCGGCTCTTCAGTGCCCTCATTCTCACTATCAGAAAAAACTCTTCATCTATAAGAAGATAAGCTGATTGAGGCAATGGTTGAGATTCATCCTGGAATGACCATCAAAATTCAGGAGAAACCAAGCATTAACCTCAACTTTTATCGGATAGCACCTCGTCCGTCTCAATAATGGATTCAACGGAAATAATATGAATGTGAAAAAGTCCGATTATATATTCATCTGTCACTATGGCACCTTTGATGACGCTAACGCCTCCAACATGAAATCTATTGGACAGCTCAGGTGAGCGACAGCTTCGCGTGCTTCACACCGCCATCTATCTTGGACTACCTTGTGAATTTTAACCCAAGCGATCTCCCCCTCCTCAAAGAGAGTATGATCGACTATTCCGATGAGATCTTAGTTCCCCATCATCAGGGGCTCCGCGAAATAGCTAAATGCCCTCAGAAGTCTTAAGGCGGCACCAAGACCCTAAAACAGTGATCGATTTGTCTTTAAAGCTCAGGCAATTTACTGAGAACGATCTCCTCGAGACCGCCAAAATCGAGACGGTCTCCTTTACTGATGCCTGGCCCAACACCTTCTTCACTTACAATCACGGAAAGGCCCCAGAGCTCTTCCTTGTCGCAGAGGATTCTGAGGGGCTGCTGGGATATGTGGTTGGAGAGCTCCGAGAGAAGATGTTCAGTGGCCGGAGATACATGTCAAAGATGGGACACATTCTCAATATCGCTGTGAATCCAAGGAGAAGAAGGAGGGGGGTTGGGACCAAGCTCATGGCTGAAATCGAGGCTAGGTTCCAAGAGGCCGAGGTAACACAAGTCACCCTTGAGGTTAGGGAATCCAACTTCGGCGCCCAAGGCTTCTACAGTAGCCTGGGCTTTAGTAAAATCAGGCGCGTCAAGGCATACTACCCAAACGAGGACGCCATCGTAATGTGTAAGACCTTCAGCAGGGCCATCGGATAAGCACCTCCGTTAAATATTCGAGTCCTCCCCATATCATACTCAAGAAGGAGATCTTAAATGACAAAGATCAAGGTAGCCCTAGCAGGAGTGGGCAACTGCTGCTCGGCCCTCGTCCAAGGAATTCATCACTACAACAACGGGGAGGCGCAGGGGCTTCTCCACAAGACATTGGGAGGTTATACAGTCAACGACATTGAGCTCGTGGCGGCCTTTGACATCGACAGGAGGAAAGTGGGGCTAGACCTTGCAGATGCCATCATGAGTGACCCCAACAAGACCCCCCAGATCACAAAGATAAAGTGTTTAGGCATCGTGGTCCAGATGGGGATCATTGCGGACAGCCTTGAAAACAGCGGGGAAGGCCTACTAGACCCTTCGTACAGCAAGGATCCCGTAGACGTCGCGGGTGTACTTAGGGAGAGCGGGGCCAACGTCCTAGTGAATCTTATCTCCGGGAGTGCCCTGAAAGCATCTAGGCAATACGCCGAGGCAGCCCTAGAGGCGGAATGCGCCTTCCTAAACGCCGCGCCCTCCCCAATAGTTAATGATGATGAGATGGTAAAGAGATTCGTAGAAGCGGAGATCCCCATCGCGGGTGATGACCTCCTAGACCAAATTGGTGCAACTGTTACCCATATCGCGCTTTTGGAGTTCCTTCACTCCAGAGGCGCTACAATTGACGAGAGCTATCAACTCGATGTCGGGGGCGGAGCCGAGTCGGTGAATACCCTATGGAAAACTCGGAGACTCAAACGAGGCATCAAGACAACTGCCGTCGGGGGAAGCGTCCCCTATGACTTTCCCCTAGTCTCTGGCTCCACCGACTATGTTGACTTTCTTGGTAACAAGCGGGAGAGCTTTTTCTGGTTCAAGGGGAGCTATTTTGGAGGCACCCCATTCTCAATGGATGTGAAGCTCAACACTGTGGATGCCCCTAATGCGGGGGCCATCCTTCTGGACGTAGTAAGGGGGCTTAAGATCGCCTCGGATAAAGGTCTATCCGGTCCGATAAGCCCCATCTGCGCCTACGGCTTTAAGCGCCCCCAAAAGAGAAAGGGGCTCACCGAGGCCTACAGGATTTTCAGGGACTTTGCAAAATAGTGTGCGTGTGATACCATGTATCTTTTATTCGTCTTAGGGACCGCCGGCTCCGGGAAATCGGAGCTTACAGGGGTCTTCACCCGATGGCTCGAGTTCCAAGGGGAGAACGCGATGGCGGTAAACCTCGATCCCGGGGCAATATCCCTCCCCTACTCTGCGAACGTCAATGTCCGGGACTATATCCGGGTTGAAAGCCTAATGGAGGAATACTGTCTGGGCCCCAACGGGGGACTAATGCTAGCCTCGGAAATGATGCTGGAGATCGTAGATCAGCTCTCCTCGGACCTCGACGACTTTGGACCCGATATTGCGATCCTGGACACCCCGGGACAGATGGAAATGTTCGCATTCAGGGATGTAGGGGCCCGGATCGCCGAAGAGATCAGCGACGAGGGGAAGGGAATGATCTACCTCATCGACGCAGGGTTCAGCCGAGACCCACTGAACTACGTGATGAGCATGTTCCTAGCCTCTGCCATTAACACCCGGTTTCAACTGCCCCAGATCTCCGTCCTCTCCAAGGCTGACCTCCTTGGTGAGGAGCTCGAGGAGTTAGAGGCGTGGGGGGAGGACCCGATGCTCCTGGAGACAGCCATCGATAATCGGCTCACCGGAATGAACAGGCTTATGAGTCAGGACATGATAGAGATCATCAATAGACTCGGGGTCGAGTTCAACCCCATACCGGTCTCCACTAGGGGCAACCTAGGGTTCACTAGGCTCTACTCTGAGATGACACGGGTCTTCATGGCTGGGGAACCATTCACAACATGACTTGCTTTTCAAAGCGAATTTCCGATAGATATCCTCCCAGAAGACTCAAATTCTGTATTTTCGCGCGTGCGTGAAATGTAATAATAAACTGAGAAATTCTCGGTCTAGGACATCGCCATCTCTCCATGGCTGATAAGCCCTGGCCCCATTGACTCTAGAAAAATCTATGCCCGCGGTAAACTATCGTTTTTCGCATTAGACCGGCATGTTTCCGTGCTTACGGGGGGACTGAACCTTCATCCGCTTCTTTGAGAGCAATTCGAATGCAGCGATAGCTCTGGGCCTGATCTCTTCTGGCTCTATGATGTCGTCGATGAACCCAAGTTTCGCCGCCTGCGAGGGATTAGAGAACTCCTCCTGATACATTGTGATAAATTCACATCTTTTCTTGGGATCTGCCGCAATCTCCCTCCTGTAGACGATCTCCACCGCCCCCTCAGCTTCCATGACGGCGATCTCAGCCCCTGGCAGGGCGTAAACGAAGTCGGTCCCCAGATGCTTGCTCCCCAGGGCAATGTAGGCGCCCCCGTAGCTCTTTCCGAGGATTACCGTTACCTTGGGAACGGTAGCATCCGAGTATGCGTAGATCACTTTAGCCCCGTGGCGGATGATGCCCCCGTGCTCTTGGTCTAAGCTGGAGATGTAGTCAGGAACGTTCTGGAGGGTGAAAACTGGGAGGTTGAAGGCATCGCAGAGCCTCACGAAGCGGGATATCTTATCGGAGGAGTCAATGGTCATGGTCCGCGCCATAACTGAGGGCTGAGAAGCGATGATCCCAATGCTTTTTCCCCCGAGCCTCCCGAAGCCCACCACCGCATTCGTCGCGTAGGTAGACTGGATCTCGAAAAAGCTCCTCGCATCTGTTATGGCCTCAATAAGATGGTAGGTATCATAGACCTGGCATGATTCAACTGGGATGACACTCATAACATCCCTAGAGGGCTCTACTGATGGACCCCGCGGCGGGTCTTCGAGGTTGTTCGCAGGAAGATAGCTCAAGATCGCTCTGACGGACTCCACCGCCTCCGCCTCTGAGCTCAGAGTGAGGGAAGCCACTCCAGAAATGGATCCATGAACGTCGGCCCCTCCTAGGGTTTCAGAGTCCACATCCTCCCCAGTCACTCGCTTCACCACTCTAGGGCCGGTGATGAATGTAGTCGCGACACCCTGCACCATGAGGGTGAAGTCCATGAGGGCCGGGGAATAAGACGCGCCACCAGCCGTGGGCCCAGCGATCACAGCAATCTGGGGAATCACTCCCGAGGCCCGAACAATCCTCCTGAAGATCTCCCCATAACCCCCTAAGGAAGCTACCCCCTCCTGGATCCGGGCGCCCCCAGAGTCATGGAACCCGATTATTGGCGCGCCGTTCCGGATGGCGAGATCAAGGACTCGGCAAATCTTCTCTGCATGGACCGCCCCGAGGCTCCCCCCCATAAAACCAAAGTCCTGAGAGTAAACGTAGACCAGTTTCGCATCCAGGGTGCCAGATCCGGTGACCACGCCGTCTCCAAGCCACCTCCTTTTGTCCATCCCAAAGGCTATGGCCCGATGCTTCAAATAGGGATCAAGCTCCACAAAGGTTCCTTCATCCAGGAGAATAGTTATCCGCTCCCTCGCTGTGAGCTTACCCTTTGCATGTTGGCGCTCCGCAGAGGCCTTCTCCTGCCTTCTGTTCTCCGCTCTATGATCAATTTTGTCTTCGGAAGGTTGGTCTCTGCTCAATAAAGTTCCCACAGGGACATCTATGAAGGGAACCGTAAACTATTAATCTCTTCCCCAACCCAGTCAGCGTTTTTTATATCCCCTAGAATACAGGCATTCAAAGTGATTAAGTGTAACCAACAGATACATCGTGAGAACAGGGCAGCCTAACTGAGTCATAATCACGAGGGTTAAACCTGAGGGCACCCTCCTCCGCAGCCTCCAAAAAATCGCGGTCGAGGAGGGGATCACGTTAAGAGTTGCTCTCGCTGGTGCAGGTCTCCTGAAGCAAATTAGGCCAAGAAACTGCAAGAAGTTCCCCATGGATTACCCAATATTAGACGTCAATGGGTCCTTCATCTCATTTTGGAAACCCCTAGAGATCCTATCTATCTCCGGGAACGTCACACTAGTTAAAGGAGAGCCCCTTGTCCAAGCCCATCTCCACCCTCTCCTCTGGCCAAGGGGACGAGATCAGCGTCATCGGGGACCACATTATTTGGGGATACTTGGTCTTTTGGTTCTTGGAGTTCGCTATAATGGAGATGGCGGAGGAATACTTTTTCGGGAGGGCAACCGCCGAGGCAAAGTTCATGCGAGTCGTCAAGAGAACCAGACGGTTTAGGCCCAATATCACTAAGGTCTCCATCAGAATTTAGCGATCCCAGCTAAGGGGAGAAAAAACCCGTTACGAACTCACAGGACGGGCCCTGGGCCAGGCGGATCAGGTCAACACTGAGGCCGGGGCTTGGGACCTCCTTGAGGCCTTTGATGTGCTTTCTATTCGTCTAGGGGAGGCCATCCATAGGAGCAAGTCCGAAACCCCAGAGAGCCTCAGACGGAGAAAGTCAAGGCATTACAGCCATGATCACCTTTTTACCGTGGTGAGAATGATCAAAGGAAGACTCCCATGCCAGCGCACAAAGTCATAGTAACTGAGCCCATCCATAAAGCAGGCATCAAGCTCCTGGAGAGCAAGGGAGTTGAGGTCGTTCAGCTCCCGCCAAGCTCCAACGAGGAGACCCTCAAGGCCGAAGCCCCATGGGCAGCCGCCCTCATCACCCGTGGAGGAATCAAAGTCACCCGGGGATTTATGGAGTCCGCTCCGCTGCTGAAAGCGGTGGGGGTCCATGGTATAGGCTGCGATCACGTCGACCTTGAGTCCGCTAAAGACCTGGGTAAAATTGTTCTGAACACCCCCTTCGCCCTCTCCGAATCCGTTGCTGAGATGGCCGTCGCCTTGCTCTTCGCTCTATCTAGGCGGATAGTAAGTGCTGACAAGGCTGTTAGGGCAGGAGAATGGCACAGAAAATATAGTGACCTGTGGGGGATAGAAGTCATGGGAAAGACAGTGGGGATCGTTGGTCTCGGTAAGATTGGGGCTGCAACGGCGAGGAGACTGAAATCCTTTGAGGTAGAACTCCTGTACCACTCCCGAACGAGGAAGCCTGATCTAGAGCAGGAGATTTGCATCGAGTACGCTACCCTCGATTCCCTCATCGAGCGGAGCGACATCATTAGCCTCAGCCTCCCCTACACCAGGGAGACCCACCACCTCATCGACGCGAGACGAATAGCTGCGATGAAAGACGGCGTCTATATTGTAAACACCGCAAGGGGCCAGATCATCGACCAAGTGGCGCTTATCGCGGCGTTGAACAACGGGAAGATTGCAGGGGCGGGGCTCGATGTCTTTGCGGAGGAGCCCTTGGATCCTAGAAACCCCTTGGTTTCCATGGATAATGTTGTCCTCACTCCCCATCTAGCAGCTAGCAGCGAGGAGGCCATGAAAAGAATGGCGGTCCAGGTGGCTGAGGGCGTCCTCAAGGTGCTGAAAGGGGAGACCCCGGACTATCCAGTAAGCGGATGAGGAAACCTAAACCAGATCGTCGGATCTGCCAAAATGTTTTACAAACATATCAGGTTCTGAACTTCCGAACAAGCTCTATCAAGGAGTCTAGCGCTTGCCTTAATCAGGTGAACTCGGAGATCAGCTTGGAGACTATCCCTCCGTCTGGTCTCTTCCGGACCATGGGCTTCCCGGCAAGCACAGGGAAGTTATCCCCGTACGTGGGGCGCTCCACCCTGTAGAAGACCCCTATCGGAATCCGTTTGGACCATTCTTCCGCCCGTTTGTAGGCGACTTGGAGGTCAGTGGGATCGTGGCCGCTCTCCCCGAGTTTGTAGATCCTTTCATTATAGAATTGGTAGGTATTGATGCGGTTCCACGCGATACAGGGCTGAAGAATGTCCACGAGGGCGAAGCCCCTGAACCTAAGTGCCTCCTCTACGAGGTCCACGAGATGATCCATCTCCCCGACATAGCCACGGGCGACGAAGCTGGCGTTGCTTGCGAGGGCCGTAGAGATGGGGTTAATGGCCTCTTCAAACGCGCCTTTCGGGGAGGTTTTGGTGATATGGCCAGGCGTGGTGGTTGGGCTGGTCTGTCCTGTGGTGAGGCCGTATATGAGATTGTTATGAACTAGAAGGGTGATGTTCGGATTCCTACGGGCGGCATGAGGAAAGTGCCCCATTCCGATCCCGTAAGCGTCCCCATCCCCAGCGAAGCCAACTACCGTCTGAGCCTTGTTAGCGAGCTTGATTGCGGTGGCAACTGGGAGGACCCTGCCGTGGATGACATGAAAACCGTTGACGGCGAAGTAGTTAGTAGTCTTTCCGTGGCATCCTATCCCCGTCACCGCGGTAATCTGATCCTGGCGGAGCCTGAGCCGTGCGATAGCCCTCTTTACGCCGTTGAGGAGGCCAAAGTTACCGCAACCAGGGCACCAATAATTCTTCTGACCGGTGTCTAGCTCTCGTATCGAAGCCATCAAATCAACTTCCTTGCCTCGGCGGTGATCTCCCTTGGATTGAAGGGCCGCCCATTATACTTGGCGTAGGTCATATCGAACCCATGGCCAGTGTGCTCCCTGATGAGCCTCCCGAGTTGGTTTGTGATGTTAGTCTCCAGTAACATGGATCTACCTCGGCCCTCCATCGCTTTATTGAACGCCTCTGCAGGAAAGGGCTCCATGTAAACAATCTGGATAAATCTCGCATTGATCCCTTCCCTCTTTAGGAGCCCGAGTGCCTCAAGAGTAGGCCCTTTCGTGGACCCCCAGCCTATGAGGGTCACATCGGAGTCGACCTCCCCGAACACCTTCACAGGGTCAAGTCCGTTAATATCATCAACAAGGTGTCTTCTCTTCCTAAAGCGTTTGTCTGCCATGGCCACTACCCTTACGGGATCAACGGTTGTAAACCCATATTCATCGTGCTCATTCCCGTTAGCAAGCATTGTAGCCCCCTGAGTTCCCAATATGACCTTGGGGGAGACTCCGCTCTCTGTGATCTCGTATCGTTTATACTTCTCCCCTTTCCATTTGTTGATAAGTCCTCCCCGCTCGATCTCAATATTTCCTGAGTCAAATGGATATGTAGACTTGTGGCTCTCTAAGAGATATTTGTCTCCGAGGATTATAGCAGGAATTTGATATTTCTCGGCGAGGTTAAAGACCTCCACGGTGCGGGTGAAGCAGTCGTCAACGTCACCTGGGGCGACGACAACTCTGGGGAATTCTCCATGGGAGGAGTGGATCGCGAAGAGGAGGTCGGCCTGAGCAGTATATGTGGGCATCCCAGTGCTGGGGCCTGGGCGCTGCCCAAGCATGACCACAATGGGAGTCTCGGTGGCCCCGGCAAGGCCAAATCCCTCGGTCATGAGGCAGAATCCTCCCCCAGATGTCCCAGTCATCGACCTTAGCCCTGCGTATGCGGCTCCTACAGCCATTGTGACCGCTGCTATCTCACTTTCAGCCTGAAGGACAACCATTTCAGCCTCCTGTTCCTTGGAGATGAAGTAGTGGAGAAGTCCGCTAGCTGGCGTCATCGGATAAGCCGAGTAGAACGAGCATCCGGCCCCAATCGCCCCGAGGGCAATTGCCTCGCCTCCCGTCACCATTATCCGGCTGGTGCTCGACTCCTCGGCTTTCAATCCTCCGTTGAACTTGTGGTACTCCCTTGCATAATTATGTCCCATCCGGATTGCCCTCACGTTGGACTCTACCACGTTCGGTCTCCCGGTGAAGACCTCAGTGATCACCCCCTCTAGGGGTCCTGAGTCGAGTCCCAAGTAGGCTATAGCGGCGCCCATGGCAACCGAGTTCCTCATGATAATAGGTCCACCGATCTCTTTGACGATTTCTGTCAGGGGTATCGGGAAGAGTCTAACACCTTCCCGAGATAACTCCCCCTCCCCGAAATCGATGTTCTCATCGTAGATGACCCCTCCCCCTTTTTGAATCTCATGACGGTTCAGGAGCGCCGTCTCTTTGTTAAGGGCTATGACGATGTCAATCAAGTCATCCTGGGCGTATACCTCCTTCTTGGAGACCGTGAGGGTGTAGGAGTTGTGCCCACCACGGACGATTGATGGAAATTCATTGGCCCCGAAGACGTTGAGTCCAGCCCTGGTGAGAGCCAGCCCAAGGACAGAGCCTCCCCTGGTGATCCCCTGTCCTGCCTCCCCCCCGATGCGAAACGTTACTCTATTCTTTAATTTCTGTGGAAAGCCCAACAACAGTCTTCTAACCTATCCAATTAAATCGGTAGCCTATATGGGTGAATATCTTTAACTCCGCTCAATAAGCTTGTATTTAAAAGAAATTTAAAATTCATCACCACTTATTTCGAATATACTCCTGGAAAAAACTATATTGGGTAATTGAAAAAATTGACAAGATTTAAAGACTGCGAAAAATACTCTTCTTCGACCACTAGCGGTGTAAAAAATGGTTAGAGTTATCGTGGACCGAAACCTTTGTAACGGAGACTGCATCTGTGCGGATATTTGCCCTATGAATGTCTTCGACATACTGCCTTCGGCAGAACATAATAATGAAGACAAATCGTTCGCTCCGCGCGAAGAGGATTGCATCCAGTGCATGGCATGCGTCAGTGCTTGCCCCACCCAGGCTATCATCGTCGAAGATTGATCCTGAAACCTTAAGGGGCATACTTTTTCTTTTTATATTTTCTTGCCAGAGATTGCTTACTGGATCCTGACGGCTATAGCCCTCACGATGTCGGCGGTGTTCTCACACCAATCCGCTATAGTCTCCAGGGCGTTAAGGAACATGTTGAGCAGGATGAGGGATCCCGTGCTGAAATCGGTGAACTCCATTATAGCCAAGTATCCCCTGGCAATGCTGTATAGTTCGTCCAGATCCTCCTCGAGGAGTTCCACTTGGTTTGCGAGGTTGAGGGCCTCCTTGTGATTGTTGGCGTGGAGCTCGTGTATACACTTTGCAAGGACGGTGACACAGTCTAGGTTCGCCCTGCACATATCCTGGGCGGCCTTTTTCATCGCCTGAGGGCTCTTCCTAAAGGGGATGACGATCAGTATCCTGCCAGCCTCCTTAGACCAGTCCGCGATCCAGTCAACCGCCCTGACGAGCTCCATGAGGTCCTCCCTCTCCTCAGGAAACATCTCCCCCTTGGTAAGCTCCTGCACCATCTGACGCCTCAGGTCATCGGCCTCCATCTCGAGAGCTGATAGACTGTTATAGAGCCGCTTGGTGTCTTCCCCATCTTCGCTCGCCGACTCCACAAGTTTGTAGAGACTACTGACAGCGTTCTTGGTGAGCTCAAGGTGATCCTCCACCATTTTGAGAACGTCCTCCCCCCGCTTAGGAGTTATCCATCCTAATAGTCTCCTTGTACTTTGAATCTTAAATTGAAGGAAGCTGGATAAACGTGGACTCAATCAATACCCTCCTTTACAGCATTATCAGGGTCCATCAGTACAGCCTCATTATTAATTTTAACAATCGATTAAATATTTACCTATTCAGATCCCAATATTAGAAGATATACACTAACATTACAAAGTTAGGTAAAAATGAAATATCACGATGAAGGTCAATGACAGCCTCCCAGAGTCGGGGATATGGTCCACGCATCAAATCACTAGTCTGCTCGCGCAGTCTGCTTGTGCCCCTGACAAAGAAACGATGATTTCGGTTAGGGTCTCCACTATTAAAGTGGCTGAGGAAGTTCTAGAGAAGATACTGAGGATGGCGATGATGAAGACCAGAGTATATTACGGTTGGCGCTTAAATAGGCCTATTGGTTTAGCGAGAAGAATAAGAGACATCCCACAACTTGTAACAATAAGTGATAAAACCCTAAGGCTCACTGGATCCTCACAGCAATTGCACGAACGACATCAACGGTGTTTTCGCACCAATCAGCCACCGTTTCAAGGGCGTCGAAAAACTCGTTGAGGAGTAACAACGCGCCGCGGCTAAAGTCTGGAAACTCCAGGGTGGCAATACTTATTCTTGCCTGGCTGTAGAGATCGTCAATGTCCTCCTCGAGGAGCTCGACCTGGTCCGCTAGGGCTATGGCTTTGAGTCCATCCTCAGACAGGATGCTAATGCATTCCGCCAGAATGTCTACGCTCGTGATGAGGCCCTTGCTCATCTCAAGGGCCTTTTGTCTCACCTCCTCGGGGGACTTATCGAAAGGGATGATGAGCAAGATCCTCCCCGCCTCCCTGGACCAGTCAGCTACCCAGTCCACGGACCTCACTAACTCCATAAGATCCTCCCGCTCTGAGGGAAAAATGTCTCTCTCAGTGAGTCTTACGATCATTCCCCTGCGAAGCTCATCCGCCCTCTTCTCGAAGTCCGACACCTTATTGTAGATCGTCTTCTTGCTGGAAGAGTCAACACCCGCGGCGCTCACCATTTCGTACAGGGAGTAGACAGCGTTCTTGGTGAGAGTCAGGTGTTCCCTGACCATATCTAGGACTATCTGGTTCCTATAGTCTCCGAACCATCTTCTCAGGCGTTCACTCATACTCAGTTCTCCTCGTTTTCCCGTCTACAATAAAAGCTTTGACCATTATTTCAGATTCATCACACGATATAGATGAGCACAATGGGAAGCAGGAAGAATAGTACAATGACCCAGATAACGAGTCTAATAGCGGCGTTCTCATTGGTCTGGATAATAGCCCCTATCCACTCTGCGATCCTCACGGGAACAAAGCGCAAAGGAGACACCAGCCATAGCAACAGAGCAACTATGTTGAGCATAACGTGGGCCAACCCTAGCATTACCCCCACCATCCCCCCAGCGAGGTATCCGTAGATCTGGGATAGATCCACTGTGGTCCCCATATTGCACCCACACAGGTATGGGTAAGCCTTCTTGAGATCTACCACCTTCGTCGCCAAGAAAGGAATGATCAAGGAGGTCCCAATGCTACTACTACCCACAAGCCAGGTGATAGAGAATCCTGTAAAGAAGCTCCTCGCGGGGCTATTGAAGGCCATCTTAATCTTTTCCTCCCAGTCCGTCTGAATAAGGTTCTCAAGACCCTTGGTAATGAGCCCCATGGAGAAAATGATGGTCAGGAACCAGAAGACGAACAGGACAACACCACCGATTCTCTGCCCTGTAAAATCCACAATGAGGTTTTTCAGGGGATTGATTAAAGGCTCCTTGATGACGATGTCGATGATGGTCTTGTCGAAGGAGGCAAGGACCGCTTTAAGCCCCAGGGAGCTTGAGAGATATTCGCCAATCCTGAGTGTGGTCTTACTGATAGCCCCCGTGGTCATCTCTAAAATGAAAAAGATACCAATGGTAAGGGCCTCGTAGACGTCGTCGACGATGACCCCAGGGATGGTGTCCCCGAACTCATTCATGGTCATCCCCCGCCTCACACCGAAGATCACGATGGTATTGGTAACCGTGGTCCCGATGTTTGCGCCCAGCACCATGGGGACCCCGAACCTCATGGCGTCCACCATGGGGAGGCCGCTCGCCACCATTCCAGACATAGATACCATAGTCGCTGCTATCACGGCGCTACTGCTCTGGACCAAGGCTGTGCTCAGGATCCCAATTGCAAGCCCCGTGAGAGGGGCAGTGTTGTCCGTGATCATTGTGAGGATACTCTTCTGCCACTCGAAGAAGATGAGCTTGAAACCGCTCTTTACCCCCTCTAAGGAGGAGATGAAGAGAAAGATACCGAAAACCAGGACAATAAGGAGACGCACCTTCCTGCTGGAGAGGATAGGAACTTCGTCCAAGTCCAAACCTCTCCTGGACATCCACTATGCACATCCATGGGCTTGGTTTGGGAGTTGCATAGCAGCCACCAATAAAGAAAATACACCAATGTATCGAATTATATAGGGGGATATCCCCCTAGAAACAGGCCTCAAGTGTATCCCTTCAATCGCTGAGTTATAGAATAAAAAGCTAATTTCTATATAATATATAGACTATATCCGACTCTAAATATATCCTCGGGCGGGCCAAAGATCAGGTTTCCAAGTCGAATCCCCCCAGCATTAATCGCGGTCTGGACAGCAAGAGGATACACACATTGCCTAAACTACCTGGAACCTTTTACGCCTTGGTAATACGTTCCCCGTGATGATATCCCTGGGATCACCTCTCTATATCTCTTCAACGCTTTTGAGGAGAACATGGTGAAGAGGAAGCAGGAGTCCTATTATCAGCTTATGTCATGTGGATGAGGATGAAGACAACACGATTTTTTAATAGGTTAAATATATGCTCCCCCACTTCACTGGAATCAACTCTGGATAAAAGGATGATTGACACTTGGAGAGAATCTATTTCGCCGGGATCAAGACCTCCGTCGGCACCGTCTGGGTCGCCAAAACAAAGAAAGGGGTAGTGCAGGTCCACACTAACTGCAAGAAAGACGGCTTCATCTCAGAGATGACCCGGAAGATTCCCGGGAATTACATCGAGGACCCCACCGTTTTTAAAGCCCTCGAGAAGCAGCTCAGAAAATGGGCCGACGGGAAACCGGTGGATTTCGACTTACTTTTGGACCTAAGGGGCACGGAGTTCCAGATGGAGGTCTGGCGTGCCATTCAGGGGATACCTCACGGAAAGCTCTCATCCTACAAACGGCTGGCCGAGGCCATCGGTAAGCCCAAGGCGGTGAGGGCCGTTGGGAATGCCGTGGGGGCCAACCCATGCGGCATCGTGATACCATGCCACAGAGTCATCTTATCCAATGGGGGAATAGGGGGATTCGGGGGTGGATTCGAGACTGAGAAGATAACCAATAAGAGAAAGCTCCTCATGACCGAGGGAGTCCTTCCCTATGTAGAAGGAAATCCCGAAAAAGAGATGGACCTTACCAGGTTTTTCGAGGACTAGGAACCCATTCTCAGAAGCCAATTTCAAAACCATGCCGAGCGCGAGCAGGGAAGATCCTGCGGACATTATAATATTCCCCAGGGGCGTCGACCCTGGGAAACGATTTTCACGCACGCGGAACTTAAGGATAATGGGCGGGGATTCGTCTGATTCTACGAGGGATCGCTCTTCCGACGACTTTTTGAGGTTCTATAGTTTATGGGTCTGATTCATGCATGTAAACTAGTCTAAAAAAAAGCCACCAAGGTAAAGTCATAGAGTTCGCGCGCGGGGTTGCATCTGAAAGAGAAGGTCACACATTTAATATTCTTTACATCGATGATGCTTTGAAACCATCATGGTTGTTATCGCCGGCGTTGACGAAGCTGGGCGGGGCCCAGCCATAGGCCCCCTCGTCGTTGCGGCAGTGAGCTTCCAAGGGCCTGCAGTAGATTCCCTATTCTCTATGGGGGTGAGAGACTCCAAGGCTCTATCAGCTAGGAGGAGGGACTCCCTAGAAGCAGAAATCAAGGAGGTCTCAGAAGGGCACTCATACTTCGTGCTTCAGCCCTGGGTAATCGATAAGGTGGTAAACCGCGGTCTGAAGCTCAGGAAGCTAAACTATCTTGAGGCGATTGCTATGGCAAAAGCGATCAGAGACCTCCACCCAGACGAGGTCTACGTGGACACCGCGGACGTGCTCCCCGACAGATTTAGGGAAGATATTTTGAAGGTTCTAGGCTGGAGGCCTCATATAGTCTGTGAAAAGAAGGCTGACGTCAACTATCCGGTTGTATCCGCGGCGTCTATCCTGGCTAAAGTGAGGCGAGATCTCCTAGTCTCGGACCTTAGAGAAATCCATGGGGACTTTGGCTCGGGATACCCTAGTGATCCTAAAACTGTGGCCTTTATAGAGGCATGGTTCAAAGAAAACGACCAGCCGCCTCCTTATATGAGAGGCTCCTGGAAGACCATCAAGAAATATACTTACCAGGGCTAGGGCTTGAACATCGCTATTACCAACGCATGATCCTTCTCAAAGGGGTCAAGTTCCAAAGACTCAATGATATCAAAACCCCCTGCCGTAAGCTTTTTGATCTCAGCTCGGTATATTATAAGGGGGTCCTTTGTCGCGTCTATACTCCTAGACTTTATTGCCATAACTACCCAGCCCCCCGACTTTAGAAATACCTGAGCGTTCTCCACTACGATTCTCCCCTGATCTGGCTGGGCGATGTCCGCGTAGATCCCGTCGACCCTTGGAACGATGAGGGCATAGGTTCTGGGTAGCCTGGCATCCCCGAGGATAGGGGAGACGTTCTCCCTGTGCTTGGCCAGGCCCTCCACGAGGTCTCTAATGGGGCGGGGCGCGAAGTCTACCCCCCAGACGTGGCCATCGACTCCGATGATGTCTGAGATATGAGAGCATGTGGTCCCAGAGGCCACGCCAAGATACAGCACATTGTCCCCAAGAGATAATGGTATTTCCTTTAGGCCTTTGACGATGCCCGCAGCTAGCTTGCTCCTGAAAGGGGTCCATTTTCGGTACTCATTTCCTTTGAATGTAATGAGCTGCTCACCATAGAACCTCCTGCTAGGGGTCAGGTTTAGCGTGGCGAGAGCACTCCCTGTCTCACCTTCTAGCCTATAGATCCCAGGGAATATGCGTCTGAGACTCAAATCAGCCATTGTGATGTGTCTGCTTGGTAAAATATGATTTCCTTGCCAGTTCAGGCCTCGGCCTCTACCTGCTGCTCCATAATCTTGGCCTGGTCAACCGCGAGCTTTTGGAGCCACGCCATGGGTGGTCTGAGCTCCCCCACCCTCTTCGCAAAGTGATGACAGTTGAGGTAGGAAGGGCTGTTGCATATCCTTCTGAAGAAGTCGCCGGTGATGTAAATGCCGCAGTCGTGGAGATATGGGCAATCTTTCCTGTTAAGCTTCTTCTGAAAGGCCTCTGATAGCGTCGTCAACCCATCCACACCCAATGAGACTTTTTTATAAGTTATATTTGTAATCTATGATCATTGGATTTATACTTAACTGTATAAAGGTTCAACAATTGTTTTTCGGGGTTTCCATGCGCAAATTTCCCTTCAGTATCTTCGGAGTATATGTAACGAATCCACTAAACGGTTTGAAATGCCTAAAGGGAAAAGAGTCTACGTGGATTCGAAGCCTATCTAACGTATATGACGGCTGCGGTCATCTACCTCTCCGAATCAGACAATATCAGAATCATGGTCAAATGGAAAGCCACAACCAGCGCCTTCGATGTGGCTGAGGTGACCAAACGAAGCTGCCTCACCGAACTCAAAATCGGTGCCATAAACATAGGTAAGAAGGAGCTCGGAAAATCAAGCGCAGAGTAGAATGTCTTAACTTTTTTGATTCAGTTAACCAAGCCGAAGAGGTAGATTGAAGTTTATGACACCCGGAAGACTTGATACGCGCGCACTCACTCTGTATCCCGTGGTTCTGACCCTTCATCCAGCTGCCTTCTTAACTCGGTCCCTATGAGGTTCCCCGAAAAGGCATCAGCCCTAGCTGCTAGGGAGAGCTTAGCAGCTAGGGTCCTGGCCGCCTTACCCCTAAGTTTGCGGGGCTTGGCGTGGATGTAGGGATGCTGGAAAATGAGACCGTGCTTTGGAGGATTGGCTCCGGTCTTTTTTGATCGGAATAGAGCCTTCTCGGCCCCTATGACCTGCACCCTACTTGAGGGCATCATCGCGAGCTTTTTGAGCCCCCCAGCTTTTTCTATGAGCTTCGCAGCGAGCACGGAGCCGGCCACTTCGGAGAGGTTTGGGACAGTTTCCTCAGCGATTTGTTTGATGAGCGTTTCCAAGGACGATCTATAGGAGTAAAGAGAGATAAGGTTGGAGGCAAGACCCCTAAGGTGATTCTCATCCTCAGCGACTAGGGATGCTCCCATGGAATTCTTTCCTGCGGAAAGAATCTCATTTACACTATGCCCCAGCTCGAGCTCTCCCAACCTCTCGGGTGAGAAGCGGGATCTGTTCCCGAGTCTATCAACTAGTAGAGCGTAGATTTCATGATCATTAATTACACGGTTTAGCTCAGGGAAGTGGAGACCGTACCACTCTCGGAGCTTTCCTGAGAGCACGTTCAAGGACTTATCAAGCTCATTGAGGAGCTGCACTGTGTGGATAGTTGTTGACCCTCGCTCCGACTGGGCCCTTCGCACATTTTGCATAGTCCTAAGGACGGAGACCTCCCGGCTAAGCGCGTAATACTGGCTCCTGTTCGCAACTGCCCTAAAGTCAACTGCGATGCTCTCTATGTTCTCTCTGATGAAGGATTCGGGCTCAGATCCCTTTATGACCTCGACGTTCATCCCGGTGCCTCTCAGGGCGTAAGCTAAGGGCTCATTTGATAGGATCACCGTCTTGAAGCCCATCTGAGTAAGCTTCTCAAGCATCTCAGACATCTCTCTGGAGGGCTCTCCTGAGGCATGCCTCTCGAGAGCTGCGTTGACCTGCTTTGCGTCCCGAGGGTAGAGGATACGTTCGATGATATCGTTGTCATGGTTGACTGCAAAGATCCCTATCAGCGTCTCGACAATATGGACCCTACTACATGGATCAGCATTTCTGTTCAATCGTGCAACTCCAAAGGTTTTTCAAACGTATGCGTACGTAGATGACAACAGGATGTCCCAATTAAGCCTATCAGTGGACGTCGCAGGTTTAAGACTGCGGAACCCGACCATGAATGCAGCAGGAGTCTTGGGAATATCAGCGCCTCTCTTGAAGCGGGTCTACGACGGAGGAGCTGGGGCCGTAGTAACCAAGAGCTTAGGGCCTAAAGCCAGACAAGGGCATCTAAACCCGACCATGGTGATCGTAGAGGGAGGGTTTCTTAACGCGATGGGGTTACCGAATCCAGGGGCCGAATATTTCGTGGAAACCATAAAGGCGCTCAAGGCAGACGGTGTACCAGTGGTTGCTAGCTTCTTCGGGGAATCCATAGAGGATTTCCGAGATGTAGCTGAACTCCTCTCCGAAGCAGGTGCGGACGCGCTAGAGGTAAACGTCAGCTGCCCCAATGTCCAAGAGGAGATGGGCATGCTGGGGGCAGACTGCCTTAATACAGAAAGAGTCACGGCGGCGGTGAAGGAGGTCTCCAAACCACCTGTCTTCGTGAAGCTTTCCCCTAACGTCACAGATATAGCCGAGATCGCGAGGGCCGCTGAGAGAGGAGGGGCTGACGCCATCACGGCGGTGAACACTCTCAAGGGTATAGCCATCGACACTGATTTCAGGAGGCCTATCCTCACTAATGTAACAGGTGGGCTCTCGGGGCCCGCTCTGAAACCAGTATCTTTAAGATGCGTCTGGGACGTGGCGAATGCCGTTAAAGTGCCCGTGATAGGCTGCGGTGGTATCACAAACTGGAAAGATGCCGTGGAGTTCATGCTCGCTGGGGCCTCTGCAGTAGAAGTCGGAACCGCGATTAGAGAGCGGGGTTTCAGCGTCTATAGTGAACTAACCCGGGGGATCAAGGGCTATCTCGAGGCTAACGGTTTCAGAAGTGTCCGTGAGATCGTAGGACTCGCAAAGGAGGCTAAACTATGAGGACGGTTACGATAAACTGGGTGAAGCGTAATTCACCGGACATGGTAACCCTCTACTTCGAGGATGAGGCTTGTTCCAAGGCCATACCGGGCCAGTACGCTATGATTTGGATACCCGGAGGCGAAGAGATTCCTATGTCCCTCTCAACCATAAGCTCTGCGGGCAACTCCTCTCTGACAGTAAGGGAGATTGGGGACACCACTAAAATCCTATGTAACATGAAGAAAGGGGAGAAGATCGGCGTGAGGGGGCCTTTTGGGAGAGGATTCACGCTAATCGGAAAGCAGCCATTGATCGTGTCCGGGGGATCAGGGATAGCGTCTCTTATTCCTCTTGCTGAGGCGTTTATGGAAAGAGGTATAAAACCGGATTTTATCCTGGGAGTAAGAACCGAGGCGGATCTGGGATTCAGGGGCAGGTTGGAGAAACTTTTGGGTGACAGTATTTTCCTCGCCACAGATGACGGCTCCTTTGGTTTCCATGGCTTCTCCTCCCAGTACGCAGTCAGGCTAATGGATAGGGGTAGCTACGACATCGTCTATACGTGCGGCCCCGAGTTGATGATGGTCTCCATCTTTGACGAGGCTGAGTCCCGGGGGATACCCGTCCAGGCATGTCTGGAGAGGTATATCAAGTGCGCCCACGGTCTCTGCGGTAGCTGTGGTATCGGCCCCTACAGGGTATGCATGGATGGCCCCGTTTTCGACTCGGAGAAGCTCCGGGAGATCAGAGAGGACTTTGGCATCCGCAAAATGGACCCGACGGGGAAAATCGTAAGGGTGAACCATTAGGACTGCACGTGTCGTAACTAATGATCTCAAATTATAGGTTTGGTCGATAGAAAACTGAGGTAAACATCCTATTCAACTGCTTCTACATATGCATTAAGATCACATGAGGACCCCTGTCCTCGGCATCCAGTAACCCATCACGTCCATCCTGAGAACTTCGATCACGCGCTTTGGGTCAGGAAAGGTTTATAGAGCCCTGCACTGAAGGACTCTTGGTAATTGTATGCCTACACATGGCTCACTTACGAAAGCGGGCAAGGTCCGGGCCCAAACCCCCAAGATTGTGGGTATAGTACGAAAACAACTCCCACCTAGGCGGAAAAACAGATCAAACTACAAAAAGAGAGTCCTTGCAGCCCCAGACCCATTCTCCCAGCGTGGACGAAGGCGTCGGAGAAGATAGCTCCTTTAACCTTTTAACGCCCCCTTCTTAGAGATATTTTCGAGTTGGATACCCCTCATAGGCTTATCATAGAAAGGCTTCTCGCCATTTCCTCCCCCAACCGAAGGGACGTTGAGAGAATCAAGATAGAGGTGAGCCGAGAACACAGCCTTCCTGGGATACCGGGAAACGCTGAGATCATAGCATCCCTCAATCCAGAGGAGAAACGTTTTCTTATCAACGTCTTAAGGAGAAAAGAGGCTCGTGCACTAAGTGGCATCAACGTAGTCGCTGCGATGACTGAGCCCAGGGCTTGCCCCCACGGGAGGTGCTCTTACTGCCCGGGCGGCCCTGACGATGGGACCCCCCAGAGCTACACCGGCCGGGAGCCGGCCTCTATGAGAGGAGCCCAGAACGATTACGACCCATTCAAACAGGTGACAGGTCGTATCGAGCAGCTAAGGAAGATTGGTCACGAGGTGGACAAGGTCGACCTTATCGTGATGGGCGGTACCTTCCCGGCCTCACCACCTGGATACCAAGAATTCTTCATCCACGGATGCCTGGATGCCCTGAACAAGAGACGCTCATCCACTCTGACCGAGGCGAAGGCCTACGCGGAGGGAGCTGCAGTCCGCAACGTGGGCATCACGGTGGAGACCCGCCCCGACTCTCTGGATCCCGCAGAGATCTATAGGCTCCTGGGGCTCGGGGTAACCCGGGTAGAGCTGGGAGTCCAGAACGTCTACAACGATATCTACGAGCTCGTCAATAGGGGCCACACAGTTCAGGACGTGATGGATGCGACAAGGCTACTTAAGGACTCAGGCCTCAAGGTCTGTTATCACATGATGCCGGGTCTCCCCGGATCCAGCCCTGATAGGGATCTAGACGGATTTAGAGAGACATTGGAGAATCCGGCCTTCAAGCCAGACATGATAAAAATCTACCCTACACTGGTTCTCTGTGGGACCAAGCTCTACGATTGGTGGAAAGATGGATCCTATATTCCCCTCACGACAGCTCAGGCAGTGAAACTAGTTGCTGATATGAAGGAGTCTGTACCCCCGTGGGTCAGGATAATGCGAGTTGGGAGGGACATTCCAAGCACAATAATCAAAGCCGGTGTAGATAAGACTAACCTGAGACAGCTAGTACACGAGGAGCTAGATCGACGAGGAAAGCGATGCATCTGCATCCGCTGTAGGGAGGTAGGCCACAAGGATGGTGGGGACTATGTTCCTGAAGCTCTGGAAGTTAGGAAGCGGACCTATAAGGCTTCAGCTGGCATCGAGCACTTGATCTCCGTGGAAGAAATAGGAGGGGATATCCTCGTGGGATTCATCAGGCTCAGGATCCCCTCGGACAGCCCTCTTCAGCCTGATGAGGGGCCTTTATCAGCAATCATTAGGGAGCTCCATGTATACGGTCGGATGGTCCCCGTAGGCACCCGCATCGACTCGGGATGGCAGCACATGGGGTGGGGCAGGAGGCTACTTGAAGAAGCAGAGAAAGTCGTATTAGAGGAGCACGGTGTCAAGAAGCTATATGTGATGAGCGCCCTAGGAACAAAAGAGTACTACGCCAAGTGGGGATACACGAGGGACGGAGCCTACGTCTCTAAGCGCCTCCCTGAAAAGAACATATAATCCAAAACTCAAACATTCCCTCTTTCGTTCTCCCTCCTGCACGTGCGAACGGTCGTTCCTCCAATGGACTGGAAACGACCTAGGAACTTGGGCTAGATTAAATAGGATCTCTATACCCGTTACGCTCACGTTCAAAGCTAAAATATTAGGCCATTGTTAAAAAAGGGATTTAGAGTAGGCCTCTTTTAGCCATCCTTGCAAGTTGAGAGTCCGCCTTCATATAATCCTCCGTGGCTGCGTTGCAGACATCCTCAGCGGCCTGCTGAGCTTCCATGATCACCCTCCTCTCATCCATGGTGAAGACCTCCCGGTTTTCCATGATGACTCTCCCGTCGATGATCACGGTCTCCACCTCGTCGCCTCGGGCGCTATAGACTATGTTGGGGGTGATGTTCCTGACGGGGCGGGAGAGTACAGGAGTCATATGAGGAACCTTCAGGTCCAAGAGGATAAGGTCAGCCTTTTTCCCGGGCTCAAGGCTCCCGATGCGGTCTCCAAGACCGATGGTCTCGGCCCCCTCAATGGTGGCTATCCTAAGCATCTTCCAAGAGGGAAGAACAGTGGGGTCTCTGTGCCTAGACTTGTTAAGGAGAGCGGCAACTTTCATCTCAACCAGCATGTTGTGAGAGTTGTTACCGTTGGCCTGATCTGAGCCGATTGCAGCGCTCTTTCCCCCCAGCTTAATGTAGAGTGCGAGGGGTGGGGTGATCCCGTCGATGATAGCAATGCTCGTAGGGCAGCTCGCGTATCGGACGCCCCTGTCAGCTAGGATGGCAACCTCCTCGTCTGTGGTCTGATGGCAGTGGGCGGCAATGATAGTGTCGTCAAGGAAGCCGATATCATCAAGGTACTGGACTGTAGTGGTACCAAATCGGAGGTCGATCTGGATGGCCTCTCGCCCACCCTGGGCTACATGGATATGACTCATCATCCCCCGACTATTTGCTTCCTTTTTGACTCTGAGAAGCAGCTCCTTGCTCATCATGTCAGCTGCGTGAGGGCTGAACATGCAGGTGATCCGTCCTCCCTCTGCTCCGTGCCATTTATCGAGGAAATCAATGGCATTACGGAGTTTCCTCTCCCCAATGTCCTCGAAGAAGATGTAGGGCTCCCGAGCGTCTGGCCTCGAGCCGGCGCCGATCTCGTTGATTGTGTTCGCCATATGGGCCCTGACCCCAGAGGGGGCGAAGACCTTCTCTGCAACAGAGGTCAGGTCTCCCCCAATCTCCCCGATACATGTGGTCCCAGATAGGATCTCCTCCAGGACACCAAGGGCTGTGCCCCGGATTATGTGCTCAGGCTTTGTGTATTGAGTGAAAGGCGAGGCAGTCTTAAGCATCCACTCGATCTCAGGGACATCCTGCCCCATACCCCTCTTGATGGTGTTGGAAGTATGGACATGGGCATCCACAAACCCTGGGAGAACTGCCTTCCCCCTAGCATTAAAGACCTTCTCCGATCCTCGGTGTTCCTTTTCGAGATCCCTCGTCTTACCTACGGCGACTATCTGGTCCCCCACTATTGCGACAGCACCGTCCTCAACCATGCCTACCCCCTTACCGGTCATGGTAAGGATGAATCCATTTTTGATAAATATGCTCTCATATTTTTGTCCTGGCACCTTGAATCTTCTCTGTGTATTTTATCACCCTTCTTTACATCCCAGTAATAAAAAAGATTCTTGTTCAAGGGAAAAACTACTTCTAATCGACAAAAATGGAGCCACAGTTAATTTATTCAAATAGTTAATTAAAACTATGTTATAGTAGATTTAAAATCGCGCACCTGATAGACTAGATCGACTGCGTCACTATGAAGATATCAACCCCGATCAGGCTTTTCGTTGCGCTGATGCGCGGGAGAGATCGCGAGAAACTTGATCACTTTATTCTTCTAACCTAACCCGCCACATCGTACTAGATTCAAGAGAAAGTTTCTCCGAAGTATCCCTCAGATGCGGGAATATAGTGAAGCTCCGTCTATGGAGTAGAAGGACAAGTTCCCCAGTTGATGGGGGATCAAAGATAATTCAACTGCTGCCATGAATAATTTTATCACTTTCACCGGCAAGGTGAGATTGGTGAAATTATGGGAGGTTTGATGGCAGTAAGACTCACTTTCTCATCACTTAAGAACGCGGCAAAGATGATTAGGGATGGCAAAATAACATCCCTAGAGCTCACAGAGCACCTTGTCCGACGCATCGAGAAGCACAATCCGGCCATTAACGCCATCGTGACGTTCACTAAGGAGGAGGCTTTAGCCCAGGCAAAAGCTGCAGACGAGGCTTTCTCAAGAGGAGAATCCTTAGGTCCCTTCCATGGCGTCCCGATAACAATAAAAGACTGCTTTGAAGTTGCGGACGTTCGAACTACCGCCGGGGCGGAGAAACTCTCCGAATACGTCCCAAAGGAGGACTCGGCAACAGTATCCCGCCTAAGGGGTGCAGGCGCCGTGATATTGGGGAAGACTAATGTCCCCGTCTACGCCGGAGACTGGCAGAGCTACAACGAGATCTTTGGGACCACTAGCAACCCCTGGGACCTAGATATGACCCCAGGGGGATCCACAGGAGGCGGAGCAGCAGCAGTTGCCGCAGGACTTAGCTTCATCTCCCTGGGGAGTGACATTGGGGGTTCAATCAGGGTGCCCTCAATCTTCTGCGGGCTTTATGGTCACAAACCCACTATAAAGATCCTACCTTATCGTGGACACATTCCCCGGCGACACACTCCCCTCCTAACGGTTGCGGGACCCATTGCCCGGTGCCCCGAGGACCTCAAGTTGGCCCTGGAAGTGATGGGGGGACCAGATAGAGAGGAGGCTAGGGCATACAGTTGGGCACTGCCCACCTCAAGACATGGTTCCCTCTCGGAGTACAAGATCGGATACGTCCTAGACCACCCTAACTGCCCTTTGACCAAAGAGGTAAAAGAGGCCGTCAGGGTAGCAGTAGATAAATTGAGGGGGGAGGTTTCGACTCTAGAAGAGGGATGGCCGCAAGGAGTAGACCCCGTCAAGCAGTACATTAACTACAGGTTCCTCCATGCCTCAGTCTATGCTTCATTTCTCAAAGATGAGGAGTTCAATGAGCTAAAGGTGAGGGCCAAAGACCAGGACGGTAGCCACGAGGCCTTCATGGCCCTGGGGTGGACGGCGCCTATGAAGCTCTACCATAAGGCCATGGCAGACCGCGCGAAGGCCCAGGCCGCCTGGCAGAAATTCTTCGAGATTCATGACGTATTTCTCCTCCCCGCCTCTTTTACCACAGCTTTCCCTCATGATCACAGCGAACCACAGTGGCAACGGGAGATTCCTACTCCGGAGGGGCCAAGGACCTATGAAGATATCTACTTTTGGATCACTTTCGCCACTCTCACCGGGCTCCCTGCTACCGTAGCACCAATAGGATCCTCATCTTCCGGCTTGCCCATTGGCATCCAAATAATTGGGCCCTATCTAGAAGACGCCACCCCCATTGACTTTGCAACTAGGACAAAACGACTATTTGGGGGTTTCAAGCCACCAGCCGGCTATGAGGAATAGGTCTCTCAACAAACCTTTTCCCCTACCAGATATTGCCGGTCGCGCAGACCCTCTGAAAAATTAGGAATGGGTAGACGAATCGAATAAAAGGAATAAGTCATTGGAAACGCGCGCGATAAAGATTGAATAAACAAAGAAGACTATGTGCATTACGCGCGTGATATTACTTCGCCTTTGTCAGAGGACAGAGAGTTGAATTTAGATTGAAAATCGATTTGTTCCCTCATATTTCCGTGCACTCGTTTTTTTATGATTATTGCGCGAGATAGGCTGACATCAGGCCAATTATCCCTCGGGGAGACCTAGCTATGACCTTCGTAAGGGTTCTAACCACCGATGTGCCATTCGCGAGGTTGAGCACGTCCTCGTTGGTTATGACATTCGCGAGGGTGTTCAGATTCTCATCTGAGAACTTGTCTAACATCTCAACAACCTTTCGGCTGTTCCTGATCCTCTCTCCCCAGTAGCTATTGAACTGGTTCTCGTATTCAGAGAGTCTCTCCGCAGAGACGTTTCCCTCCTCCACAGCCTTAGCCGCGACCTCTCCGGCCATTTTCCCGGACTCTAACCCGGAATGGATGCCTGCCCCGGTGGTGGGTATAAGCTGGCCTGCCGAGTCTCCGGTGAGCATCAGTCCGTCGCTAACGGCTCTTTCGAGTGCACCGGAAACGGGGCAGATGCCCCCATTCAACAGCTGTATCTCAGCGTCTTTGAAGCGTGGGTCGTTCGCGACAAACCGTTTAAGGTATTTTATGGGTGATTCGGTATGGATCTTGCGTACTCCGAGGCCTACATTGGCCACCTCGGCTGACTTTGGGAAAACCCAAGCGTATCCTCCCGGGGAGATCTCTCTTCCGAGGTAGAACTCATTAACCCCTGGATCTTCGAGTTTGAGGCCTCCAAGCTTATATTGAGCGCATGTAACGACATCAGGGAACCATTCACCGAGGCCGGCCTTCCTTCTGACCATGGAGGCATGCCCATCCGCTCCGATGACTACCTTTGCAGATATTTCGAACTCCTCCTCTTTTGAGACTGCCTTCACACCCACAGCGATTCCATCTTTTTGGATCAAATCGGTGGCTTTAGTACTAGTGAAAAGATCAACCCCCGCATCAACCGCTATTTCTGCCAGTAGGCTGTCAAAGACCTCCCTATTGAGGGTGTAACCTTTCCAGTTTTTGGTTGTAAGTTCGAGATAGTTTCTGTTGGGAGCAAAGACTTTCGCCCTAGTTATCTCCTGGCAGACGACAGGAGGCTTCGGTTCAATCCCCGCGTCCTTAAGGCCTCCTAAGCTGAGACCTTCCGCGCAGTAAATGGGATGCCCCACTCTTTGATGCTCCTCAAGAAGAATTGTGGAGGCTCCGTTCTCCGCTGCAACTCGTGCAGCGAGGCTCCCAGCAGGCCCGGCTCCTACAACTACGATATCACATTCTATTGATCGCATGGCAAATCATCCACAGACCCAAGATAGGAAGTATATTATATTATCGACCTAAAACCTTGTTAGCGGCTATGTCAATGTCTCTAGCTTTCACGGTTTTGCGACCGGCGTGTCGAGCGTAATCGATGGCCTCCTGAGCTACCTTAACACCGATTTCCTCTAAGGCTCTTCCCAAGGCTGTGGCGCTCTCCTCACTTACCCGTGCTGCTCCTGCCCGTTTAATCAGCTTATGCATCGGCGCAACCTTAATTTCGTTCGTCATTTGAGACCCTTCTATTTTTATGTTTTTTCTTGGGAAATATTTAATTCTTTCGCCCATTTTCCCAAGGAGGCTCAGGTAAAGGCTTCTTTCATAAAGACATATCCCCATAGGAAGTTATCGAACATAAGAGCCCCAATAAAGAAAATTAATCCTATCTGATTTTTCTAATACAATTCATGGATTAAATGCATAGTCATTCATGCCTGTGAGGAGGATTACCTTATTTAATCAGGATCGCTACTTTAATTTTTGAAAGTGTTTCTTTACCCATTGTCTATGTTTGTGGCGAGAAGAACTCGAATCAAACGGTAATCTTTAAAACCCGGGGAGGTTTCCATATCTCCGCACAACCCGGATATCTACCAAGGTGACTAAATTGGGTAAAGTACGGACAGAAATGATCAAACGGATCAGCCATAAACTCGTCGATAATTACGAGAGGAGTTTCACAACGGAGTTTGAGCCGAATAAGCAGTTCCTCAAAGAGATCGGCTTGGATGTATCCAAGAAGCTGAGAAACAAGATCGCCGGCTACGTGACCAGGATTATGACGATCGAGGCGACCCTAGAGATCTAAGTTCTTTTGATGGAACGGTCTTTATCATTTCATTCATCATACATATAACTACAAGAGCCTAATTCTCTTGAACAATGTGATCTCCTCCCGTCCCGTTTCATATACCATTAATGGTGACGGAATCCAACTAGATATCGCCTTAGTCGAAATCAATAAATTACTTCTCCACGAGGAGACGATCCAAAAAAACGTGGATGAGCTTTTCGCGGAGATCGAAAGAACTGGAATCCTAAAGTCTCCTGTCATCGTGGGCAGGGAGTTCCTTGTGGTCCTCGATGGTATGCACAGGGTAGAGGTCTTAAAAAATATGGGCTGCAGGTTCATGTGTGTCTGCCTCGTTGATTATATGAGCCCAAGGATCAAGATTGACCGCTGGTGTAGGGTCGTCTTGTCTCAGATACCTATTGAGGAGATAATTACCGACTTTGGAGATCTCGGAGTCGTCACCAGAACGGTAAGTTCTGCCAGCGAAGGGGAGAGTCTTATGCTGATGTTAGAGGAGGGCTACTACAAGGTGACGACTCATGAAAATGGGATCATCTCAGGTTTTGCGACTGTAACCAACATAGAAGCATGGCTGCGCCGGAAAGGTCACACTATACGCTACGAGACGGAGAGGGACGCTACTAGGATGCTTAAACAACGTGAGGCAGGATTCGTGCTTTGCCCTCCCGCTATCCAAAAAAAACATGTCATCGAGATAAGTATATCGGGGAGTGTATTCCCTCCGAAGGCGACACGCCATATCATCCCGGCACGCCCCTTCGGTATTGATGTACCTATTGAACTTCTCAAGGACAAAGTGATCAGCATTGCAGAAGCAAACCGCCAACTATCAAAATTGCTTGAGAATAAGTCCATACGGAGAATTCCTCCAGGTTACCGATGGGGCTCCCGCCGCTATGAAGAAGCAATCTATCTATTCAAGTAAATCAATAGAAAATTAGCGCATATAGCGTCATAACTGAAACCAATCCAGCCCAATGAAGAAAGAGACTACCTTGGAATAGTCGCATCCATACGAAACACTTGAAAGCCACCGATAAGTACACAATTCGAACTAATATGGCGCGAGATCCGATATGTGGGATGACCGTGAACGAAGAGACGGCCAAATGGACCAGCGAACACGAGGGAAAAAGATACTTTTTCTGCAAAGAAAGGTGCAAACTCTCTTTCGAGAAAGCCCCCTCAAGATTTGTTAAATAGCACTCTAAGGGACTGTGACACTCTTCGCTAAGTTCCGGGGCATGTCGGGATCCAGATCCTTCTGAACAGCCAAGTAGTACGAAAACAGCTGGAGAGGCACCACATATGGTATCGGCGAGAAAATGTCCTTTATCCCCTTGGGCATTTCGATAACGTCGTCGGAAAGACCTATGATCTCATGATCCCCCTCCTCACACACCGATATAATCCGGGCTCCTCGAGCCTTCATCTCCATGATGCCTCCCACGATACCCTTCCGAGATTCCCCCCTCGGGCAAAGGAATATCACGGGGACCCCCTCCTCAATAATGCTTATGGGACCATGCTTGCTCTCACCCGCCGGGTAAGCAAGGGAGGGCACATATGTGAGTTCGAGGAGCTTCAGCCTTGCTTCGAGGGCTGTCGAAGAGCTTATCCCCCTCCCGAGGAACACGAAAAGCTGTTCCCCCCCGTATTTATCAACGAGGTCCATGACGTGCGTCTTGTTTCGGTTAAGCGTCTCCTCCACCACATCGGGGATCCTTAGAAGGCTCTCCCTGAAGTCGTCTCCCTCGTCCTGAGATATTTTTCCTTTCATCAGAGCTAGTCTAAGAGCTAGCTGGGCGAGAACCATGAGCTGGGAGGTGAAGGTCTTGGTGGCGGCGACTCCAATCTCTGGGCCCGACTGCTGTATAATATAGGCCCTGGATACCCGGGTAAGAGTTGACCCTACGGAGTTGGTGATGCCGAGGACAGTGCTCGCCTTCATCCTGGCATAGTCAATAGCCTTCAATGTATCATATGTCTCACCTGACTGGCTCACACAGAGAACGACGGAATCAACTCCAACGGATGATCCGTACTGCTCGATAAACTCTGAAGAGATAGCGGGGAAGGCAGTTATCCGGGCGAGCCTAGAGAACATATAGGAAGCTGCAATGCATGAGTGATAAGAGGTACCTGCAGCTAAAAGGAAAACCTCCCTCCCCCTATCAAGGAGTGCTGTGAGGAGACCCAAGTATTGTGGTTGAAGCCTCAGAGCACCTCTAAGGCTGGTAGGCTGCTCATTGATCTCCTTTATCGTGAAGTGGGGGTAGCCATGCTTCTCGGCCATCTCCTGGGACCAGGTGATCTCCTCAAGGCTCCGCTCCACAACGGTGCTGTCACTCACCAGCCGGATCTCGTATCCGTCCTGGTCTAGTATCGCGAACTCCCCGTTCCTGAGGTAAACCACTTGGTTGGTGTAAGGAAGCATAGCAGGGACGTCAGAGGCGCAGTAAGTACCGTCCTTGGAGACCCCTAGGACAAGTGGACTCTCGTTTCTAGCTACTAGGATCTTGCCAGGGTCCAAGGTGGATATCACAGCGATGGCGTAGGATCCCTCAAGGCGTCTGATGGATTTGAGAACTGCCTCTTGGAGGGATATATCACCTTTAAGCTCCTCCTCAATGAGATGGGCGATTATCTCGGTATCAGTCCTAGACTTGAGGATGTGCGACTTGTTGAGGAGCTCCTCTTTAAGCTCCATAAAGTTCTCTATTACCCCGTTATGGATGACGGCAAGGTTCCCATTACAGTCCGTATGAGGGTGGGCGTTCACCATTTCTGGGGCTCCGTGGGTGGCCCACCGTGTGTGACCTATTCCCATCGAGCCTGGCATGTTGTTCATCTTTAGCCTCCGAACGACGTCGTCAATGCGCCCCGCGTCCTTTTTCACCTGGAGTGTACCAGCATCTATGGTCGCGAAGCCCACCGAGTCGTATCCTCGGTACTCTAGCCTCTTGAGACCGTCGTGAATAAGAGGGGCGATCGCCCCTTTCTTGAGTACGCCACCAAAAATTCCGCACATGTTATTCGCTCCCCACAGTTAATGGTTAACTAGTATCTGTCTCGAAACGCCTATTTTAAGGTCGCTTACCTGAGATATAGCGAATCTGAAACAATATACATTTTTTTCTGGATTGAAGAGTACTTTCACCCACCCCTCCTCATACAGTCTGCTAGAACGGACACAAAATATAAATTGATGACTGAAAGACTCCAAAGTTGGAGAGAACATGAGCCGTTTCAAAAGCGTCTTTATTGATAAGACGGTTCTAGACTTCAACTATGTCCCCGAGAGACTAATACATAGAGATAGCGAGGCTAAGTTCCTCTCCAGTCTGTTCCAGTTCATTGTGGATGCCCCCTATGAGATGAGCCAAAGGGCCCTCATCATCGGGGGAGTCGGGAGCGGTAAGACAGCCCTGGCCCAAAGATTCGGTCTCGATCTCCTCGAAAAGGCGAAGCGCCGCAGAGTAAGGGCCGAGTACGTTCATGTCAACTGTCGGGAGAGCCGCGGAAGCCTCTTCATGGTACTTCAGAGGGCGTTGAGGCGCTTCCGTCCCAATTTCCCCGACCGGGGATATTCCTCCAACGAGATCTTGGACACATTGATGAAAATCCTCGATGAGGAGGACACCCAGCTCGTACTCTGCCTTGATGAGGTGAACGCCCTCATCGAGAAAGAGGGAGGGGACGCCATCTACAATCTCAGCAGGGTCCAGGAAGAGAGGCTGGACGGGCCGAGACGCCTCAGCATCATATTCATCTCCAAAAGCTCGGAGATCTTCAGGAAGCTAGACAGAAGCACCCTAAGCACTCTCCAGAGGAACGTGATCCGGATGTCGGAGTACACCACTTCCCAGCTCTCAGCCATCATAATTAGCAGAGTAGAGAGGGCGTTCAGACCTGGCGCGATGTCCCCGAATATCATTGACTTCATTGGAGAACTAGCCGCCTCAGAAAGAGGGGATGCTAGATACGCTATTGACCTCCTTTATGGATCGGGGATGCACGCTAACATATTGTACTCCCAGGAGGTGCTTCCAGAGCACGTCCGGAAGGCCGCGGCAGGCCTCTTCCCAGCAATCAGGCCCGAGGAGCTCCGGGGGATGAGTCGCCATGAGCAGCTCACCCTCCTGGGGATCGCTCGGTTCTTCCTCCACAACCGAGAGGCTAAGGCGACAACGGGGGAAGCGGAGACGAGCTACAGGGTGGTCTGTGAGGAGTATGGGGAGGAGCCTAGAGGGCACACCCAATTCTGGAAGTACCTTAACGCGTTGAGCAGTCTCGGAGCCATCTCGACGGAGCTCAACGCCTCAGAGAAGGGGAGAACCCAGCTCATTGGACTCCAAAAAATGCCGGCCGGGGAGCTTGAGAAGAGGATAGTGAAGATCATTGGGAGATAATAAGATCGAGGTTGAGGCGCTCATAGGCTCCCGAGGCAGGGTCCGGGTCCTACGCGTCCTCTCGGAGACCAGGGAGATGAACATCAGCGAGGTAGGACGGCGCACAGGAATGAACTACACCAGCGTAGAGCGTCATCTAGAGGCCCTCAGGGAGCTGGGGCTCCTCAAGGAGAAGAGGTATGGGAAGATCAGGATCTACGAGGCCACTTTCAATAGACTCACAATTAGGTTCGAGAGGGACCGGGGCGTCAGGATCGACGTGGATGACTCCTAATTGTACTAGAAGAGGGATGCCAGAGCCTACTATTTATGACTGAGTTACTATTATAAACAGATCATAATAAGTCTATTTTTTATTTATAATCTACATTCATTAAGTGGTGTATCAAAATGGAGGAGATATCTCCCGATCCAAAAAGAAAAACCATCTCGTTTGCAATAGTATTTCCGGATATAGCATTTATAGCAAGACTTGCTAAGATAGCAAGGATAGAAGAGATACCAAGAAAAGTACTCGTCATGGATCGCCTCAATCACGGATTAGATTAGAATAAAACTAGGTACGGTCAAACGGCGATGGAGAGTTTCTCAGAGGGGACCGCACGCGCTGGATCTGACAAGATGAGAGCTCATATCTACATTTCAGGGCGGGTCCAAGGGGTCTACTTTCGCAGGAACACAGTGAACCAGGCACTGCAGCTGGGGCTAAAGGGTTGGGTGAGAAACCTCCCTGACAGGAGAGTTGAAACTGTCGTAGAGGGGAATGAGGAAAATATTAAGGAGTTCATTAGGTGGTGCCATAAGGGACCACCTCTCGCGATCGTGAGGGGAGTCGAGGTTTCCAAGCAAAGACCGAGAGGAGAGTTCCAGACCTTCAGAGTTTTGAAATAAGAAGACTCTCCCTGCCTGACAGGGGTTGTATCGCACGTACATCGCCCCCTCATTATAACTCGTTTGTGGATGAAGACTTGGAGGTTTCTTTCGGGGCTCCCAGGAAAAGAGTCATTAATATCCACTCTAGAAGAGTGTTTGGTCTAGAATGGTTTTCGTAAGCGTCGCTGATGTCCTCTCCGGTAAGATCTCAGGGGAGACCTCGGTAAGAGGTTGGATCAATAACAGCAGGAGCAGCGGGGGGATCATGTTCATATTGCTAAGAGATGGATCTGGCCTCCTTCAGTGTACCGTAAGGCGGGAGGCAATAGAGAATGAACTTTATCGGACGCTGGAGAATCTTCCCCTGGAGTCTGCTCTGGAGCTCTCAGGGATGATCCGGGAGGACGGAAGAGCCCCCGGGGGCTGGGAGCTCTCTGTGTCAGGGACCGGTGCGATCTACCCGGCGAAGGCTGACTATCCCCTTGTGAAGAAGGAGCACGGCGTGGAGTTCCTCGCTGACAACAGGCATATTTATGTTAGAGACCTTAGGCTACAGAACATCTTCCAGATCCGGGCAAAGTTTATGGAGGCTGCCCGGGACTGGTTCCGAGATCAGGGCTACACCGAGACCCAGAGCCCCAGCTTTATGACTGCGAGTGTAGAGGGGGGCTCTACGCTGTTTAACGTGGAGTATTTTGAGAGAGAGGGGGTCTACCTCACCCAAAGCTGGCAGCTTTATGCTGAGGCGATGATCAGCAGTCTAGGTAAGATCTACACCATCGCGCCGAGCTTCAGGGCGGAACCGCACAGGACCCGGAGGCATCTCAGTGAGTTCTGGCATCTAGAAGTGGAAGAGCCTTGGACGGATCTAGCGGGGATCATGCGCACCGGGGACGCCCTGGTAACTCATATTGCGCATACGCTCGCGAATGAGATTCCGGAGAAAGTGAGGCGGGTCGGTCGGGACCCGTCGATGCTCTTGAAGCTGGATGCGCCGTTCCCCCGAATCAGCTACGATGAGGCGGTAGAGCTCGTGCAAGGAGAGGGGGTGGAGATGTTGTGGGGGGACGACTTCGGCTGGCAGCAGGAAGGCCCCCTGACCCGCAAGTTCGACTCACCGTTCTGGGTCATCGGGTTCCCTAGCGGGATCAAGCCGTTCTACCATATGCCTGACCCGGACCGTGCTGAGGTAACAATGTCTGGAGACCTGATGGCGCCGGAGGGATACGGGGAGATCATCGGTGGAGGCCAGAGGGTCCACAATTACGATCAGCTGCTACAGCGAATACATGACGATGGACTGGATCCAGACAACTATAGCTGGTATATGGATCTGAGGAGGTGGGGAACTGTACCTCACAGCGGCTTTGGTTTAGGGGTGGAAAGGGTGATCATGTGGATGCTGGGGCTGGAGCATATACGAGACACGATCCCGTTCCCCAGGGACATGAGACGGGTCTTCCCCTAGCATATCATTGATTGAACTCCTTCCACCTAGTCCAGAACGTTTTTGTTATTTCCCTTTTTAAATGGTCGAAATCCTCGCGTGAGATCTTAAATTGAAGATGAATAAAGGAGGATAACATGCCTCTTAATCTTGAAGAAGTCTTTGACCCCGGGGAGATCTTAAAGGCGCGTCACCGAATATCAAGTCTTGTTTACAGGACTCCCCTGATCCACTCCCACGCCCTCAGCGAGAGGACGGGGAACCAGATCTATCTCAAGATGGAATGCTGGCAGCGATGTGGATGCTTCAAGGTACGGGGCGCACTCAACGCCACCTCCTCCCTCACCCAAGAGGAGAGGAGCAGGGGCCTCGTTACCGCCTCCAGCGGGAACCACGCCCTGGCAATAGCCTACGCCGCGAATCTATTTAACATCCGCCCCACCAGGATATACGTCCCCGAAAATGCTGATCCCGCTAAGGTGAGAAGGGCCCTCTTTTGGGGCCCCGACCTCGTATACCATGGCCAAGGATTTCAGGAGGCCTACGAGGAGTCCATGCGATACACCAGAGAAAACAACATGACATTCATCCACAGCCACGCCGATCCCAAGGTCATTGCAGGACAGGGTACCATAGGCCTCGAGATCATTGAAGACCTCCCCGAGGCGGACGCCGTAATCGTCCCTGTGGGTGGGGGAGGGCTCATCTCAGGCATCTCAACCGCCGTAAAGACCCTCTCAGACGAAACTAAGATATATGGTGTCGAGCCGACCGCGGCCCCGGGAGCCTACAAGTCTCTCAGAGAGGACAAGTGCTATGAGACCCTGGACATCGACGTGAGCATCGCGAGTGGCCTCCTCGGGGGCTTCGGACGACTTCCCTTCGAGATCTGCAAGCGCACCTTGGACAACACATTCCTTGTAGACGATCGGGAGATCATTGAGGCCATGGTTGCCATCCAGCAGGATGAGCAGGTGATGGCCGAACCCGCATCCTCTGTGGGACTTGCCGCTTTGCTGGCGGGGAAGATCGAACTGAAGAATAAGAAAGTGGTGCTAGTCATCACGAGTAGGAACATTAACACAACAACTTTCAACCGGCTAATCCAAAAAGTTCCGGATAACGTATTAGCCTGAATTCTAGCAGGAAATACAGGGGAAAAGTCCCTCCCAACGTGCGAACATATCGATTGGTGGATCTGAACCCCAAAAGGATCTCCAGTTGTTACAATGCATCAAGGAGTCCTTCCCGCGCGCGATGTGTCCCACGGCAGCCCAGTCTCTAGACACAAACCTAGCCCCATTATCCTGCCGCGCTTCCTTTGGGTGAGTCAATAAATGCCTTGTCTGTGAACTAGGGACTCAACCACATTGGGTCGCGGTTGAAGGTGTGCTTGTCGAAAGTGTAGAAGGTGAGGTTGTCAACCGGCCTTTTTCTATGTACCTCGTTATCCAGACACCCGTGACAATGAACCAGCCCCCACTTGAGGCCGCGGAGAACGCTTCCGGGATCGCGATACCGTCCCAACTCAGGGTCTAGACTGTGAGGGCAAGCGAACTCGCAACGATCCCCGGGGCTCCCAGCTCCCTGTAACCTCTCCTGATGAATATGATGGTGATGTTCATCACCGATACCAGAAGGGTCACAAAGAATGCGATGTGAACCTCCCGGTAGATCATTCCCCCGGTGTCTCGGGAAACCAGCCGTATAACCTGAGAAGCTGGACGTTCAACGTGGACACCGGTTAAATGAAAGAGTCTCTCTTTTCAAGGATTTTAGGTTCAGGTCTTGTATTCCGTGGGATCTTGGATCCCAGCCTCCCTGAAGGCCTTCCTTCTATTGTTGCACGACTCGCAGGTCCCGCAGTGGATGGGTCCGTTCCTGTAGCAAGACCAGGTGAGATGGAGAGGGACCCCTAGCCCTAATCCCCGCTTGAGCATTTCCGCCTTGGTTATGTTGCTGAAGGGGGCATCAATTGTGATTTGCGTCTCGGTGCCCAGTCTCGCAGTAGCCTCAAAGGCCTTGTAAAACTCTCTCCGGCAGTCCGGGTAGTTTTCCTCATCGGAACCATGAGCCCCGTACAGGATCGTGTCCACCCCGACGGAAGCCGCGTACGCAACGGTCACGGCGAGAAACACGCCATTCCTGAATGGGACGATTATGGGAGCGCTGAACTCCTGGGTCATCTGGATGCCAGTGTCCACCAGAGATGTAATGCCTAAGTAAACCCTTTCGAGGGCGGAGAGGTCTACCACCTTATGGGTCACGCCCATTTCCTGGGCTATCCTCCTCGCGTGTTCGATCTCGATCTTAGCGATCTGACCGTAGTCGAAAGTGATAAGGTGAACATCAAATCCCTTATCCTTCGCCCAGTATGCCGCGCTAGCCGAGTCGGGGCCTCCGCTGAAGACTACGACGCACTTTATCCTTCGTACCACCTGTATCTAGAAGCTACTGCCATGAAGAGGATTGACCCGAGGCCGTTCACTATCTGCTCGCTCACAATGAGCCCTGGCAGCGTTGCAACAATCGGGAGCTCGAAGAGCTGGTTTAGCATCCAGCTAACGCTGATAGGTATGATAACTGCGATGACGGCCCCAGCAACCATGTAGCTCTTTCCGAAAAATTTAGCAGCATAGTATCCTGCGAGCCCAGCCACGAGGCTCATCAACGGCATGAAGACAAGTTCGAGGAAGCCCGTGAAAGGGCTGAAAAGATTCGTGATGAACACCCCGATAGTGTAACCAACGATGAGGATAGGCTTCTTAGCTACGGCCGGCCTGATAATCCCCGCGATCCTGAACTGTAGTGCTAGGAAACCGATAGGTGCGAAGACCACTCCTAGCACGGCATAAAGAGCCGCGAAGATGGCCACCAGAGTTACGTCCTTCGTGTTTATCTCCATTTTTGCCTCCCTTCTCCGGGATTTATATGGCGGAACGGGTGGGAGGCCCCACTCACCCGCCACCTGCGATAGAATCCCAGCACATTTATATGAATACCTATCCAACCTGAAGGCTATTGGAGAAAAAATAGACTATTTCAGGGTTCCCTGAGCATGAATAAAAACGCTTCCTTGTCATCGACGAGGCTCGCTTTGAAAACCATCCACGCAGATGGTCAGTCCTCGTAGCCGACACCCACGCGAGTGTGGATAACTCTATCCAGGTCACTCTTGTTCTGTTTAGTGACATTAATGCATTCCCTATCGAAGACATCGCATGTGGTATGTCTCAGTGAAACTAGAAATATCATGTGCACAGTTTTAATTAGTAAAATTCAAGAGATTAGACTATGGAAAAGCTCGACCTCAAGAAAAAGTTGAGGCCGTTCTACTCAGCGAAAAAGAAACCCGAGCTCGTCGAGATCCCACATGGGAATTTTCTCACTATCATCGGCAAGGGGGAACCTGGGGCGAGGTCTACGTTCATGTTTTTAACTCATTATCAAATCTCTGATAGTCTCGTTCGCGAGATATTTGGCTTAGAATTGAACAGTCCAATATGTCACAAGGTTCAACAGATTGAACAAAAATAGGGGGAAGAGTTACTCCTCAACCACCTAGTCCAGACCGTTTGTTAAATCCTGTTTATTATTCATAATGTCACCGATAATTGTTGATATTGTAAGGTATATTGTAGCACTAAGCCTTGATAGAGCTACCACGGACATTTCCCTTCTTTTAATAATTTCATGGACAAAGGGTCTCTAATCTGAAAAGTCAGGGTTCTTTGTCAACTCTGATCAACTATTCATGCGACTCATTATAGTCAATGAGGGGCATACGGACAGTCTTGTCCACGTTTTAATCTCATTTAACGATCTTGACATGAGTGCCTAAGGCTTGCCCAGGAAGACCTTTCTTGAATTTGACCCTCAAAACTCCTTTCTTACCGTGGGTGCCAACGATCTTTCCATATATCTTTGGTTCACTAAGAGGCCATCCTACCCTCAGTCCAACCATCCGATTCGCATCTGACTGCCCTGAATCTATGACTCTCATCAGGCATTGATTGGTATACTGGGCATGCTCTCCTCTTCGGTAACTCAGAATCAAACCTTTTCTATCATTCATTATTGAAGCCTCGCACGGTGTTCAGCGCAGGGTGCCAAGATGCTTTCGTTCATTCCCGCATGCCCCGCTCTTGTACGTGCTGGAGACTTGCGCCTTATTTATCAGTAACGTTTCTAGGATACAGTCGCGATAAAGAGTCTGAATTCTGAATAAGGGAAGAACAGTACCACCGATATTGTCATCAAACGATCCAAGGATCTGTATGGCTATACTCCTAAGGAAAAATCAGACGAGAACATGGAATGGATGCTCCATAACGGATACATCAAGGAGAAGAGTCGGAAGCCTGGCAGACAGAAACCCTGAGCTAGCCAAGGAATGGCATCCAATCAAGAATGGGGATTTGACGCCAGCTCAGGTTACTCCAGGAAGTGGTAAGAAGGTCTGGTGGAGATGCAGCCGAGGGCATGAATGGGAAGCAATGGTAAAAAGCAGGACACGTGGTACTGGTTGTCCTTATTGCTACAGGGAACGTAGGCAACGTAGAAACTAAGAAAAACCTTGCGCGCGCTTAAATGATTGGGCACTTCCCTTTCTATTTAGTCCTAGATGCAATTACACCAAAGAGGTACAATATTACAGTTTATTTCGTGGTACTGGAAGTCCATGATCAGGCAGCCCGACTTTGTAAATATGGGGATGTTAAAGGAGATCCGGTCTGAGGTCAGGGAGAAGAGGGGGTCAACCATTGACCTTGCCGTCTTGGAGATTTTCCATGAGGGGCTTTGCGCCCAAATCATGCACAGGAGCCCTTACAATGAAGAAAACCCCACCATTATGAGACTCCAAGAGTTCATCATGAATGAGGGATACAGGATGAGGGGATACCATCATGAGATCTATCTTAGCGACCCCCGTAGGTCTAATCCAGAAAACATTAAGACTATTATCAGCTAACCCGTGGAAGGTAAAGATATCATGCTCAACACCCGAGACATCCGAAACTAATGCAATTAGTATAGTGTCAATGAATGGCAGCGATTCTAGCAGAGCCTCAATGGTCTCGTGGGGTCGGAGGTAATTATTCATTGCAAAGAAGACAATGGTCCCTTTGAAGCGTTTTTCCTAAACGCATGGTGAAGGGATTTTCTCGCGCGCGATTTTTGATTTAGAGTGATTGTAGTTCCTGATTAACAGCCCACCCAGATTCATGCTTTCTTCCACATAATTACCGAAGGACTTTTGGCCATAGCGTGCGCGTTATCTGTTTAGCAAGATTTTCAGCGTTCTCGTTGTAAACCAGCTCGATACCGTATAGCTGAGCCAACTCCGCCTCCTGTTTCCCGAATCTTTTGCGGGATACAAGTATTAGGGTCTGGGGCTTTAGATCCATTTTCCTCGCGCCAAGTCGGATAATGTGGTTGAACGCTGTATCTTCGAGGAGGACATCTATGGCCAGTACATGCTCAGGATCCCTAGGATTAGATGCTAAAAGGTTGAACGTATGTTCGACGCCTGATTGACCGTTCAATACTCCCGCGGACTTGACTTGCCATCCCGTCAATTCCATAGCCGTTTTTACCTCGTTCAGGTTCTTTAGGTAATCTCTCTGAGAGGTTAGCCTCGATATGATGTTATCAGCGGGCTCCCCCTGGGTCCAATAGTCTTCGAAGACTCTCATCAACGTATCGACATAGGGATCCAAGTTCGACCAAACCGCCCTATCTAGCCTTTGTAATGATGGGATATTCATAAGTGCCTCTTTCTCGTCGACAAGAAGGAGCTGGAGGTCGAAGGGGCTTAGGCTATGCTTGACGTCCGCCTCCTTGAAGAACTCGTCTGTATCCCTGAGACCGTCCAAATCCAAGTGAGTTATGATCCTAACATCAGCCCTCTCCCCGATGTCCCCTTTTATCTCCTCCATAGTGAAGGGAAGATCGCTGATCTTACTCGTCATAATATTCACAGATTTTCTGCTCTTGGTTATCATTGATAGGAAGGTTTCCTGGAAGTCCTGATCAGTCTTGATCTCCTGGGGGGTTATCCCTGTCTGGAATGCCTCCATAATTACGCTGGCCTTAGTGGCTAGTTTCCATAGGGCGTCAAAGAAGATCTTCATCGCTGAGTTATAGCTTGGTGCGTTGGTCCAAAGCCCTGCATCTTCATGGGTGGTAAGGCTCATGGTGTCCTCCATAGACGTGGTCGTCAGTGTCTCCCTCTCGTCAATGGTCACAAACCGTACTGGGGTCGGGAGAGGGACGTGGCGAATATTGGCAAAGTCTCTAAAAGACTCCATCTCGGCGAAATCTGGGCCCTCCACCTGGGTGAGCACTCTCACGCTGATGCCCTCGTTGTGGGCCGCCCTGAGCCTATCGTCGATACCCATGAGGGAGAGGCGGTAGAGGTCCCTCTTTGTGGTCACAATGCAGACCTCGCCTCTGGCTCTCTCGAACATCTGGATTAGGAGCTCATAGATCTGCTGCCTCCCCTCGAAGATCCTGAACCGGGGCTCTTCCGCCTGTTCGCTGGTTGCCTCAGAGATCCGGGTCCAGTCCTCTACAATTTCCTCCTCTCGGGCCTCGAGGAGGGTGAGTCTCTCTCGGAACCCATCGATGTACCTGCCCAGGGCCTCTTGGAGGGGATTTGCTACGAAACGCATTGGTCTCCCAATAACCCTCTCCACTAGCCCCTTGTCCTCTAGGGACTTTAGTGTACGGTACGCCCTCATTCTGTTGACGTCGAATCTCCGGGAGACCACTCTGGCAGGAGAGGGACCCATGGAGGAGAGGAAGACGTATACCTCCGCTTCCTCTTTTGTGAAGCCGAAGTTTATGAGCTTCTCGCTGAGGCTATTTAGTGCCATATTCTCATTATCTCCAACTGATAGTCAGTAATTTCAATATATGTACGAACTAATGTTACAAACATTATGAACAAACATTTGTTACATATTTAAGATTATCCTAAACGTAGTATGAAGGAGGTGTGTAAGCCTATGAAGACCCTAGTAATTAAGGGAAAGGAGCGGCTATGGCCCACGGTAACCTGGGCTGACACGAACCTTTCCCTCCTGTATCTCGGCTCCGAAGACGATGACGTAACTTTTAGGGAGGCGAGCAGCATAGATTTTGAGGAGTTCTTCCTCCACCTAGACAGAGGTGGATCCATCTTTATAATGGTGAAACCAGAAACGATGGACCAAATCGAACGCCCACCCGAGAATCACGGCTACAGACGCGCTCTGAAGCAAAGCAATCCAGATCTAGAGGAACTGACTCTGGAACAGGGAGATAAGTATGAATCCACAGAATGGAAATCAGAGGAGATGAGATCATGGAGGTAATACACCAACAACCATCGTGCAACGTCTGCGATGGCTCAGAGTTGATTCACGATGGGGTTAACGGGGAGACCGTCTGCACCAAATGTGGTTTGGTACGCTCTGACGACATCGTTGACCTTGGTCCTGAATGGCGGGCATTCACTCTTGGCGAGAGTTCCTCAAGGGAGAGGGCGACCCCGACCCCCTATTCTGCCTTCGAAGGGGGGATGTACACCCGATTCAGAGAAGGCAGGGACGCAAATGGATCCAGGCTCCCGCCCGAGCAGCTCCAAAAGTGGAAGAGGCTCCGAAGGTTTGATTTCAGAACAAAGTCTGATGACAACAAGGTCCGCAACCTCAATCAGGCGACTGTCGAGGTGGAAAGGTATACGGACAGGCTCCACCTTCCCCGGGGGATAAAGGACAAGGCCCTCTTCATATACAGTAGGGCCCTCAAGGAAGACCTCATCAGGGGGCGTACCATATCAGACTTCGTCACGGCAGCTATCTACGCTGCTTGCAGGGAGTCTAAGGTCCCCCAGTCACTAGCCAACGTATCTGAAGTGAGTGGGCGTTCCGTGAAGGACATCTCAAGGACATACAGGCTCCTCGTGAGATCCCTAAAGCTGAGGATGCCCGTGGACACCCCTATGAAGTTCGTGCCTAGGATAGCCGCATCCCTTGGTATAGATCTCGAAACCGAGAAAAAGACCATTGAGATCCTCCAGCGAGCGGGCGATAAAAAACTCCTCATCGGAAAGGACCCTCGGTCCATGGCCACTGCAGCCCTTTACATGGCGTCCAAACCCCTGAAGATAAAGATGACCCAAAAAAAGCTGGCCGATGCAGCTGGGATCTCCACAGTCTCACTTAGGAATCGGCTCAGGGAGTTAGAGGCCGCCTTTAACGACTAACCAGTTCACGCTAGATATACTAGAACACCTACTCACGGACCATCCCACTTTATTGAGATTCTCTCCACCAACTCTTCAAAGTACGAGGGCGTAATTTAGGGCGGTGTCCATAATAAGAGGCAGTCACAACACACAAAAAGCCTCTAGTGGATCTAGTCTCCCGCCTCTCAGAGCTTGAGATGCACTACCTCCGGAAGAAGGATCAGATCTTTCCAGGCGAGATATCTAGCCTCCCCTAATAATTTGTAGGGTACGGACGTGAGCGTCTGCATCCTTCAGAAGATAGTGAAAAAATTCAAGAACGCAATCAGAGAGGTGGCAGATTTATAGATAAGCTACCGGGCGGATTCTTGTACATCGGATATTTTGCCATTAAGGACGACGATGGAACTTACAGGGGAATTTAGCAGATCGAACAGAATGTCACTGGGATAAAATGGATCGAATGCGAGAGGCAGTTCCTCGATTAGGGGACTAATCAGGAATGGGGCCTTGTCCCGAGCTCTAGATCTATCTCGATCATCTCATTATCTCTGATTACTGTGAGAGTGATCACTTCGTTTGGTCTATAGTTACGCTCAAGGATCACTATCAAGTCATAGAAGTTTCTGACTGGTGTGTTCTCAATACCAATGATTACGTCCCCCCCGATACTTACCAAGAACCCGTCGAGGGACACCTCATGTGTGCCCCCCCTAAGACCAGAGGTGTCTGCAGGCCCCCCTTCAATGAGGTCAGTGACGAGGACGCCTTTGATGGTTTCGTCAAATCCCATGAGATCCTTGATTTCTGGCATGAGATCAGTCCCGGTGATGCCCATATAGGCATGGTCGAATCCCCCTTCCTCGATAATAAGGGGGATTTCCCGGAGGATTGTATCGGAGGGGATCGCGAAGCCTATCCCTGAGAACTGCTCGGTCTCGCTAAGGATGGCCGTGTTCATCCCAACTACACTCCCCACTGAGTTCAGAAGGGGGCCCCCGCTGTTTCCCGGGTTGATTGCAGCGTCCGTCTGGATCACGTCTATTATTGCATAGCGTCCTGGGGCCCCCATTTGGCGGCCAGTCGCACTCACGATTCCCTGGGTCATGGTGTTCTCAAGCCCGAAGGGGTTACCTAGCGCAATCACCTGCTCACCCACCAAAAGTTCCGAAGAGGGGGCAAAAGTTACGGGGAACAAGAGAGACTCAGGAACGTCGATATCGATCACCGCCATATCAGAGTATTGATCGGTGCCCACCAACGTGGCATCCACTATGGTCCCGTCAAGGAATGTGACTTGGATCTCATCGGCGTCCTCAACGACGTGGTTGTTAGTTATTATTCTCCCCTCCATGTCATAAACGAACCCCGATCCTTGGCCGTTCCCCTCCGGTCTGCTTACCCCTATGAGGACCACTGAGTTTCTGTTGTTGTTATAGATCAGTGTAAGCCCTAGGTTCCGAGAGGCGTTCACCTGGTTCTCTATGGAGATTGAGTCTCTGAGCCTCGCGATCTCGTAGGTGGCTGAGTTTAGTTGGAACTCGAGGGCATCAAGATCCACCTCGAGCCTAGTCACTTTTTTGTTGGCCTTACCGACGTAGAATGATATTACTATGCCGTTGATGACCACAAGGGCGATTATAAAAAAGGGTATCCAGCTGAGGCTTGTCTTTCTGCCACGCCTCGATTCGTAAAACCATTCCTCTCCCATACCGAATGCTCCAGAACAAAGTCCCATTCGTATAATAAATTCTCTCTTATCTATCACAATCGATAGAATTTGGGATTAGGTCCCCCCCCCAAATAATTAATATCGTCATATGAAAGTATATGATTAAATGAGGATGAATGATAGTGACTATCAACATGAATCACTAAATTAAACAACTTGGACCTAGTCCGGATGTAGGGACTAAATAGGCTCGAGGTGAAGGAGTTCAATCGCACAATGATTAACAGGTAACGGTCGACACCTCCGATCCATCTACAGGCCTAGGAGATCAACTCTTATAGGCGCAACGGAGACCATCCGTAATCATGCGCCTAGCATCGCTATTCTCCGGAGGCAAGGATAGCGTCTATGCCACCTTTCTCGCCTCCCAGGAGGGGGAGCTAGCGTACCTTGTCACTATTAATCCGAGACGAGATGACAGCTGGATGTTCCACACCGTGAACTTACATCTCGTGCCCCTCCTAGCAGAGGCCCAGGAACTCAAGCTGGTTACTGTTGAATCTGGAGGCGAGAAGGAGAAGGAGCTCCAGGACCTAAAGCAGGCCCTTGGAGTCTTGGATATCGACGGAATCGTCACCGGAGCTATCGCATCGAGCTATCAAAAGGAACGGGTTGACGCTATATGTAATGAACTCGGTCTTGCCCACGTCTCTCCTTTGTGGGGGAGGCCCAGCCCAGAGCTCTTGGATGAGGTTATCAAGGAGGGAATGAAGGTCGTGGTGACAACAGTAGCGGCAATGGGGCTTGATATGCGATGGCTAGGTAGGGTTTTGGACTGGGATGCGGCCGTTGAGCTTAAGGAGCTGGGTCTGCGCTACGGCTTCGATGTCTGCGGAGAGGGAGGGGAGTTGGAGACCCTTGTAGTGGATGCCCCATGGTTCAGGAAGAGACTCGAGATAGTCAAGGCGAGAAATGAATGGGATGGGGTTAGGGGCAGCTACGTTGTAGAAAGGGCAAGATTAGTTCCTAATCCCAGAATTGTATAAAGATTGAAAAGGATGGCCTGATCAGGATTGGCCGGAGCGGACTACAGTGAACTCCCGCCAATCAGCACAGGTCATAAGACCCTGACCAACTCGAGTCTACAATCTTTATGTTCTCGGCAACCTTACAAATGGCAGCCTGTTCTAGATGTCTAGTCTGCGGTACTAGCCATACCTAAATACGATGTGAGACAGGTGAAAAAGTATGAGTGAGAAGCAGGAAGTCGTCTCCGAGGCCCTCAAGGCCGAGGAGAGTCTAAAATCCCAATGGCACATATTAACACTTGAGGGGGACCTCGTCACATTGGACGAGTTTGATTTTAAAGGACACAAGAACCTGCAGACGTTCTCAGGCTACGAAGTGGATAANGACAGATCGGTAACCCAGGATCCCCCCCACGTGGGCTTAATGAAGAGCCTGGAGCTGGTGGACTACGAGCCAGCTTCCGACCCTGGGAACATGAGGTACTACCCAAAGGGAAGGATGGTCAAGGCTCTGCTAGAAGAGTTCGTCACAGAAAAAATCCTGGACTATGGAGGCATGGCCGTTGAGACTCCCATCATGTACGACATGAACCATCCCACCCTCGCCAAGTATCTGAATAGGTTCCCAGCCCGCCAATATACCATTGAGCATGATGACGCCAGGTACTTCCTTAGGTTCGCCGCATGCTTCGGTCAGTTCCTAATGGTCCATGACGCCGTCATCAGCTACAGAAATCTCCCCCTCAGAATCTACGAGCTCACCCGGTACAGCTTCCGTAAGGAGCAGAGGGGAGAACTCGCGGGGCTCAGGAGACTCAGGGCGTTCACTATGCCTGATGTTCACGCCCTCTGCAGGGATCTGAAGCAGGGGAAAAAAGAGTTCATGCGCCGGTATAAGCTTGTGGAGGACACCCTCACGGGCATAGGCTTCGGAAAGGACGAGTTCGAGATGGGCCTTAGGATGACTGAGGAGTTTTGGAAGAAGAACAAGCGATTTGTCCAATCCCTTGTGAGGAAGTTTGGGAAACCAGCGCTTCTGGAGCTTTGGAAGGAGCGATCATTCTACTTCGTCCTAAAATATGATCTCAACTTCATTGACGCCCTAGGAAAGGCATCGGCCTTAGCCACAGACCAATTCGACGTAGAGAACGGAAAGCGTTACGGGATCAGTTATATGGATAAAGATGGCCGGGAGAAGCACCCTCTAGTTCTCCACTGCAGCCCCAGCGGGGCAATCGAGAGGGATATCTACGCCCTCCTGGAAAAGGCTCATATGGGAATGCGGAAGGGGATTAGGCCCTCCCTACCTCTCTGGCTGGCGCCCACCCAAATCCGGATGATACCTGTCTCAGAGGCCCACATAGGCCTCGCAAAAAAATATGCCAAGAAGATGGCTCGGAACAAGATCAGGGCAGACTACGATGACAGGCCCGAAAGGGTTCAGAAAAAGATCAGAGACGCTGAAAAGGAGTGGATACCCTATATAGTCGTTCTGGGCGAGAAGGAGGTAGGCTCCGAGGAGGTCCCCGTCAGAATGAGATCGGATGGAAAGCTCCACAGCATGTCTTTGAAGGACTTGGCCTCTGTGATCAAGAAACAGGTGAAAGGCAAGCCTTACAGGCCGGTTCCATTGCCCATAAGCGTCCAGAGTAGGCCAAAGTTTGTGGGTTAGGGGACGCCTTGACGCCACTTCTCAATCTGCCGGTCTTTTTTACTCCCCTTTTTAAACTCTTTATAGTGCTCCCTGCAAAGATAAGCCCGCTTCCCCTCCACATTAAGACGCATGGACTTTGCCTTGGACCCATTCACCGATCTCACGGCGCTACCTTTACAGGGGTCGACGCTACATGTGGTCCCTTTCTTTACCCGTCCCATAAGCACTCACCAGTGGACAGATAACATACCCGGGCCACTTCTATAAAAATAATGAATTAGGAATATTGAAGTCTTCTTTCTCCGGAATCCCCAGGTGTCCCTGCTTCCCCACTCTAACCTAAAAGATATCAGCGGCCGCCCCTCCCTAATAACAGTCTATGAGGTGCTGAAATGGGGAATATTGGAATCGCGTTATCACCCTCCGATCCCGCGGGGGCGAACATGCTCAACATATTTAGGGAGCTGGGGTTCTCGGAGACCGAGGACGCTTCAGTTCTCAGTATGGGCGATACATATATGCTCGTGGTAGAGCCCCTAATCGTCCCTGAGGAAAGATACAAAGTCCCCCCGGAGCCTAACCCCTACCCCACAGACTTCGACGGATTTGCTGAGACTTACGGACTTGACTATATCATTATCGCCTCAAGGCACTGGGCCAAAAGCGGGCAGCCCAGTTTCACCGTTCATCCCACTGGGAACTTTGGGAAGGCAATGTACGGAGGCAGGACCCGGGAGCTCCAACCCACTCTCGCGAACCCTATGCGGGACATTTACTTGGAGCTCTCTGAGAACCCTCCGAAGGGATTCAAAGTCTCCATGGAGGCTACTCACCACAGCCCCACCCAGTTTAAGACCCCAATGTTCTTCGCCGAGCTAGGAAGCCGCAAGCAACAATGGAAGGACCCAGGGTCAGCCCACTATCTAGTGGAGGCGGTCCTCGAGGGAATAAACACCAAAGGGAAAGTTCCCGTGGCTATAGGCTTCGGCGGGGGTCATTATTGCCCCACCTTCAGCGTCCTAGAGGAGGAGACCGCCTTCGGTCACATCGCTGCAAAGTATGCCATCGACCTCCTATCGCCGGAGCTCATCTCCCAGATGCAGGACAAGACCCTTGACGGTGTCAATCATGCTGTCCTTGACAAGGGTCTTAAAGGTCATCAGAAGAAAAAAATCCAGGTCGCCCTCAGTAAGCTTAAGATAGAGGTCAAGTAAAGGCATCAATATGCTACGATGGCCCGCCAGATCTCCCTGTTCACCCACATCAACGTGAGGAGCTCCGGGGCTTGGCTCTCAGTGAGGCTCAGCAGAAATTTCGCGATGTGCTTGCATATCCTCTTTCTCTCAGCCTCTTTCCTCCAGTCATCACAGTCATGAGTCCCCGTCTTCGAGTTCCTGTCGATCTCTATGGAGTATCGCCGGACCCTAGCCTCGACCCGGTCCCCAGAGTTGAAGTTAATATCTAGCTCGACCCCCTTGTTTAGATCGAGCCATTTGTCGTGGGTGATGACCCCTGGGAGCTTGAGAGCATAGATAAACCCCGGTGGGCGCTCCTGTACCAGCCCTCCACTATCTTGGGGGTAGGATAGTGGTAGAACGTGATGTTTATCTCTGTGGTGTCGAAGACCTTAGTGTAAGCGATTAGCATCCCTTTCTTACTATAGTAAAAGGGGCCCTCTCACTCATAATAATACCATCCGTTTGTCCCCCACCCCTAAACTCAACCATTCTTACCGATCAGCCTTATGTTGAAGGGCGAATAAAGTTTCCCAGAGACTAATATGAGCATTAAAATCAGGAAGCTCTCAGAGGAGCCAGGGATTACGGAAACCAATGAGGGTTTCAACGGAGTCAACTCCATCTGGGCGGTGCTCAAGAGAACCGACCTGAAGGGATTCTCCTCCCGCATTTTCCGGATGGAGCCGGGGGGGCACACCACAAACCATACCCACGATCGGGAGCACGTTGTAGTCGTCATATCAGGGGTCTGCAGGGTTGAAGGAATACCTGATCCAGTGACCGTAAGCTCTGGGAGCATCATCACGGTGCCCCCCAACCTCTTTCATAGTTTCTCCAATCCGGGAAAAGACCGTTTGGTCCTCCTAATTATGAATATGTTCACTAATATCGGTGCTTCTGAGGGTAAGAACGAAAAAAAGGAAGCTGATGAAGAGTCGGCACTCAGCGCGCGCGTTTCCGAACTGGGGCTTGATATGGATCCGAAGTCGGGGCCTGCTATGGATGATAATAGTTCGAGGCTGTAATTTTCGTTTATTCGGCGAATAGGCTGGTTATAAGTTAAGAGAGAATGACTTTTGGTCATCCTTCTCTACTCCAAGGCCTGCCTCCTTAACCTTCTCGTAGAGGAGGTATGCGACACCGGCGGACTGCATATGGGTGCCATCGCTCTCGAAGAAGGTGATCTCGGAGTCACCCTCTCTCCCCGGCTTCATCCCTGCGACCACCTCCCCGATCCTGCCGTAGATATCGTCTAAGCGTATTATCCCCTGCCGAATGGGATCGGCGATCTCCTTGATCTTGAGGCACTTTTCCCCGTCGATGACAATCTTGTCAGCCCTCCTGACAGCCTCGGCATCTAGCTCTGCCTTCATGGGGCCGTCGGCTCCCATGCCTGAAATATGAACCCCCTCCCTTAGCCACTCTCCTTTGACGATGGGCTCTGTGGCATATGTGGCCGTTATCAGGACGTCCGCACTAGTCACGACCTGCTCCACTGTCTTCGCTGCGGTTACGTCAACCCCCAGCATCCTCCCTATATCAGAGGCGAAAACCTTATCCCTGCTCCGACCGGAGTGGACGTAAACCCTGTCAAAATCCCTCACTTTCGATAGGCAGAGGAGAGAGGCTCCGCCTATCCTGCCTGTCCCAATTACTCCTACCTCGTCTATGTGTTTCCGAGCCAAATACTTCGCCCCAATGGCTGCGGCGGCCCCGGTCCTAAGGTTTCCCGTTTTTACGCCTCTCGTCCTCTCGCCTAGAGGAGATCTGCTCCTCTTGATGATCGCGATTATGCTACCGTCCTTGGGGTCGACGAGGTGGTTACAGTACCAATTCTGGTCGAAGTGGAAGGAATGGGAAAGCACCACCACTCCCGTCTCCTCGAGATAGGCCATCCCCTGCCCCACGCTCGTTGTTCCCGGGGCGATATGGGGAAGATTCTTTCCTTTAATCCGAGCCTCATGCCTTGGAGTATCGTACGCTAGGCCCCGGCCATCCTGGTTATAGACCCCTTCAACGGCCTGGATGACCTCCTCTGGGGTGACCTCGATCCTTGCGATATCCTGATCGCTGATGAATAGAACCATGCCTCTAAAGTCTCACGAGGTTGGAGATAAAATTTAGGCCCCACACACACCTATCTCTATCTATCCCTATCTACAAACACATACACATTTGGTGTTAAGTGTGAATTATTGAACGTTTTACTTTAAAGTGGGCTGGGGTCTCCTTTTGGAAAGGTCGGCCTTCTTGCGGCCTCCCTTTCACGATTTGAAAGTCCCGTCCTTGTTACATACTAGGGCGCGGGCTCTCTCTGGTGTCCATTTCCCCATTAGAGAGCCAGCCCAAGCGCGATGGTCTCATGATTGTTGATGTCTTGCCACTTGAAAAGGCGACCCTGTAAGCGGTAATTGTCTATGACAAGGGCGGCCCCTAGAACCACTAAAACTTAGAAAAGTTTTGGAGCCATTTAATTAGCCGCTCGCGCGCGCGCGGCTTTGTAGCAAGGGTGTAACCGACCCACGCAAGGATGAGATGAAACATCCCGACCATGATAATGTTGGAGACCTGGAGTGTCAGCAACTTCCACTGCGACATGAATAGCAACCAGAAATAGACCACGTACCCTGCGAGGCTTCCCAGGAAGATTATCCAACCGAGTGCACGGTCATTAGCCATATTTATCAACCATTAATTTAGGCTCTTATTTAATAATTCTACGGTTGTGCCTGATTTTATGTTCAGGTTATCTCTTAGGCGTTAAACGCTATACCCCGGTACCATCATCATTCTGAGACAAGCATGAGACTCGCAGCATGAGCGGTAGTTCGTGCACCCCGTCGTCCTCCGTTATGTGTGTGTGGGGGGGATAAAATTTAGGCCCCAAACCCAAACCCAACTACCTATCCATCTATCTCTATATCCCTATCTACATACAAACAAACACATACACATTTTGTGTGAATTGAAGATCAGGTGGGTGGAAGCTGGATATTTGTTTCAGAGAGCACAAGGGCCCAGTATCCCTTCCCAGGATCAAATGCAGTTGCTGATGCATAACCCGTACCGATCCAAGTCACCAGCTGGTAGAACCCAAAGAAGACCATATTAACCATTAATTTGAAGGTCTTAAAGTCCTTAGAATAGAAGACTGCTTTGTTTACCCTTGATATGGCACGCGAATCCCCAAGAAAACCTGTTAAAGGAAGGCTGAAAATTGTCGGTAGAGATTTCCTACTACCCGGGTCAAATTCTTTCAAGCTTGTAGAGGACCGGCCTCAAGCCGTCGGTACAGCAGGATACCATAGTCCCCTCCTTCTTCATCCAGGGGAACTCGCCTCCTAGAGCGAGATGCACCACGTCCCTCTGAATGTCCGTCCAAGCCCAGCTGCAGAACCCCTCGGGAGCTCCCATGTTTCTTGAGATGAACTCGTCCCCAAGCCTTACGGCGCTGCATGAAGGCTTAGCCTCCTCATTGGCGTACTCTTTGAATATTTCATCTGTCTCGAGCTTCTTGATCACTGTAATCTTGACGTCGCTGAACTCCATGTGCGGTCGATAAATTTTCTTGAACCATCGTATATCAATCATTCGTGCACCCCGGTAAATATTTGGCCAAGCACGTGCGCTCGTATCGGTGACTGTAACCCCTCGTCTCTATGGGAAAAGAACTGCCTCGAGTTCGACTAGGCGAAGAGGTGTATCATGTCGGTGTATGAAACAGTGGCCAGAGGTTCCTTGAGGGGTACAATGCCGACTGCTGGTCCAAGATACTCGACCGCGCGTTTGCCTAATCAAAAACAAATAGACTACTGATCCGGTTCATCGATTTTTCCAGCTATTAACTGGTCACAGCACATTTTACTTTGGGAAAATCTGGCATTTGATTTAAATCCCGGGGACTTTGGATAAAGATCGGTGTTCTAATGACCAAAGCTACCGAAGAGATGGTTTACCTCAGCGAGGCGGAGAACGAGGTCAAGGTGGTGACCCAGAGGCTCGCCCTCCTTCACTTGGCATTTGGGCGAGTTCTAGTGGATGAGTTTGGGTGGGAGAAAGGAAAACAGCTTATAATGGACGCAATCAAGGAGTACGCCCGAAGAGTCGCTGAGAGGACCGAGGCGGGCCACCAGGGGCTTCCCAAGTACGGCTTTTGGGAGCGCAGGGAGAATGGCCCCCCCATCTGCGAGCTGGGGAAGATCGTTAAGGATTATGGTGAGATGGATATTGGAAGCCTGTATTGCCTCATAGACCCCGCGAAGATCATGTGGGCAAACCCGGATGAAAAGATGATCCACACCAAGGCCCTTACAGCCGGGGACAACTGCTGCGAGTTCGAGACCATCCCCACCTCCCAGAAGGACCGAGATGACCTCTTCGGAGAGAGTCGCGACTGGTCTCACGTCGACCCGAGACTCTACAAGTTCTATAAGAAGAAAGAGAGGAAAGTGTAGCCTCGAACTTGATTCATGAAATAATTTTCCTGATAGTAGATCTGCCTAATCCGTCTTGCCTGACGCCTTCTCGTACCCGTAGATGAGCCTAGAGGTCACTACCCATGCCTGGAGGGACTCAGGGTAGATACTAAAAGCCTCATCTGCGAGGGCCAGAGTCTCCTTTGCCATGGATCCGTGGGGGAACGCCCCTATGAATACGGCAGGGACCTCCTCAGATGCAAGCCTCGATGCCACATCTTCTAGATCCGAGGGCACCCCGTGGCTAGTGAGGGCAACCGTCAGGGTCGGGGAAATATCTGATTTGAGGTTCTCAAGTCCCTGCTTGGCGAGCTTCATCAACGGCTCCTCATCTCCTGGAGGGACCTTACCATGCACAAAAAGCTGCTCCACGAGGCTGTTGAACCTATTGCAGTCATAGGGCAGCCTAGCCTCAGGGGAAATCTTGATGGAGTATCCCCCGAAGGTGTGGATCCACGTGGATAGGCGCCCCTCCCGATTAAGAGGAGAGCCGAGGGCCTCTAGGAGACAGATGTTTGTAATATCTGGTCTTCCCCGCTTATGGCCATCGGGTATCCGGTCCATCACGGGGTGGTGGAGGCTCCTGTTGAGGAGGGTTTCCCCAGGGGGCTTCTTCCTCCTCTTAGCGTTCCTCCTCACTGAAGGATGGCCGATGATACCGGGGGGAACAGCCTCGAGAGCGGCCTCAACAAACACAAGATGAAGCATTTTTGCAGAAGCTAAAATAGGCAGTGCTCTTCATAAGTCTAAGTGATGTCCTTGGCAGAAGAATTCACCCTAGCCTCTATCCGGAGGCTCTTTAAAAAACGTGGCAATCTCAGGGTGAGCGAGGGCGCAGCCGAGGAGCTCCGTAGAGCGCTGGGAAAATATGGTTCGACCTTGGCTGAGGCCGCTATAGCCAACGCCTCTGGCGATAGTCGAAAGACAGTCACCGAGAGGGACGTGACAGCGGCCATGGAAAAGTTGGTTTTTGGAGGGGAGACTTAGCCATCACCCAACGTCGGGAAAGGCCCCTCGGACTGCGGAGACTCATCTTCGGGAAACAGGCGTCCTACGTCAGGTCACTCTCTCCCCTCTTCATGATCTGCCTAGTCAGCTTCATATTCTCACTAATCTCGGGTTTTTACCTCGGAGACTCTATCTCCACAGAGTTCCTCGAGGAGATTATGGGAGCCCTCCCCGACATTGAGGGATTTGACATAATCCAAATATTCACATTCATCGTCTTCAACAATATCACTAAGAGCTTCCTTTGGATGGTCCTTGGCATCATGGGGGGGCTTCCCCCTCTGTTTTTTGTGGTGCTTAATGGCTTCTTCATAGGCCACTTTTCATACAATATCGCCCAAGATTACAGCCTCAGCTTCATTTTGGCGGGTCTAATCCCCCACGGCATCATAGAGCTCTCTACTATACTCCTGAGCTCAGCGGCGGGGATGGGCCTAGGATATGCGTTGCTTGATCGACTGAGGGGCCATGGAAGCATAAGGATTGAGTTCGGGAAAGCCTTTGCCCTCTTCATCACGAAGGTCATCCCCCTGCTGATACTTGCCGCAGGGCTCGAGGTTAGTCTAACCCCTCTTATTTTGGACCTCCTTGGCTTTGTCTAGGCTCTACCCGTAAACCTTTTCTAACCCCTTTCTGAGAGAAACCTACCATGATCGTGAGGGATGGGAGGAGGTTCAACTGTTGCGAGAGCGTTCTTATCATGGTGGATGAGAGGCACCCGCTAAAAGGCTTTGAGTCGAACATCATGAAAACAGCATCATCCCTCGGTGGGGGGGTAGGGGGCTGGGGGAGCGCCTGCGGGGCCGTGACTGGAGCGGTAATTGCGCTCAGTTTAATCTATGGGACCGAAGGGGACGAGACCCTCGGAGAATTCACGGGTAAGCGGACACATCAAAGGGATATGAGTCAAAAGCTCCTGAGGGAGTTCGAGGACACCTTCGGCTCAGTAAACTGCAGGGAGCTACTTGGTATAGACCGCCGGACCGATGAGGGTAAGGCCCGCTACCAAGAGATTAAGGAGCAATGCACTGACATGTGTAACGACTTTGTCGATTGGGCTGCGAGGAGAGTCATGGAGACCCTCGACGATAACTGAAGAGCTCTCCTGCGACCTCTCTATGAGGGCTGTTCTATTAGACCATATGATCACCCTGATTAATTCAGCTTACCACGAATCTTCGAATTCGTGAGAGCTCCGGTTGAAAAGAGGAAACTTATAATCGATCTCGAGATGGTCTCCGCAAAAAGTCATAGATCTACCTCTGCACCGCGTCGCGCGCATGTGCACGATGGCCCAGGTCATGGGCACTACGTCAACACTATCCTAGAGGTAACCTTTGTCCTCGTGATGTGTCTCGACCAGCTAAACCGTTGAAATCCGGAATAGTCACTGTTGAACTATGAGAGAGCGCCTGAGGAAATTATTGAGATTTGCTGATGCTGTGTCTGTATAGGTGGAGAATCAAGGGCTAAAAGATCCAACAGATGGAGCTCTTTCCAACGTGCCACACTAAAGAGGGCTTCTCTGAAATCACTGAAAGGAGAGATCATTAAGTTGTTCTGAATGACATATAATGTACAATTATCTGAGGTTATCGAGGATCCGGGCGGGTTTTAAAACTCGATCCTTACCTCTGCAAAATAAGGCGAGATCCGGTCTCTCATCTTCTCGAGCTCATTTATCCTGAAAGGGCGGATGGAGTCGTACTCTGGGTCAAGGCAACCCCCTGGCTTGAATTGTCGGATGACAAACCTCCTAGAACCTATTAGGGTCTGGGCAATCTCCTCGATGTCCCTGGCCTCAATGAGACCGGGGACTACAGTGGTACCAAACTCGTAGTCAATATTCCCCCTTCGGAGGAGTTGGATACTCTTCTCCACATCTTCGATATTCACCTTGTTCTGAACTACCTCCCTGTAGCGATCCAGGGGGGCCTTGATGTCTAACGCGACGTGATCTAGGACCTTCTCCTCTAGCAGCTTCTTGATCCTCCTGGGGCGGGTGCCGTTGGTGTCCAGCTTGATCTTGTACCCGACGGACTTGACCTTGAATGCGAACTCTAAGAGACCATTGTGGATGGTGGGCTCTCCACCACCGATGCAGAACCCGGTGAGGTACCCCCTCACCCTGTATAGATGGGACAGGATATCATTGAAGGTGACCCAGTCCATTCCAAGAAAGTCGAAGATGAGATCCTGGCGGGTGCAATAGGGGCACCTGAAGTTGCACCCTGGAATGATTGCTTTGGCACAGAGGCGGCCGGGGTAGTCCCGGAGGCTAAGCCTTTGATACCCCACAATGGGCATCCAGCTTCGTCTCCTGTTATTTGTCACCGACCTCATCCTATCCCCCCTTCCTTGGACTTTCGTATTGAGGGGGAGCCCCGTCCTTAAACATATTGAGGTTATATCTTGGGACCATCTCCATTGATACCTGAATCATATATGAGGGGCATCGGAAAGGAGTTCATGAAGAAGACCCGTTATGGCCACCTAGAGAAGTCTGACCAGAGAAAGGGGCTTCCCCAGCCCCCGCTCGAGTTGCCTCTAGGGGAGGGGCAAGTGGTTGTTGCCCTCCCGCGGCCCGAAAAGCTTGACCTGGGACACGTAGACTTCAGAGATGTGTTAGAGGGGCGCCGGAGCGTTAGGGACTACTCAGAAGAGGCCTTCACCATCGAGGAGTTGTCATGGCTCCTCTGGGCCTGCCAAGGTGTCAAGGACATCGTGGCGCGGCCGGCTACTCTTCGAACGGTCCCCTCCGCAGGAGCCCGTCACCCCTTTGAGACATTTCTTCTCGTGAACAACGTGGAGGGCCTTGCTAAGGGCGTCTACAGGTTCCTCGCTTCAGAGCATAAGCTCGCCGCAGTAAACCTAGAAGAAGACATCGCGGATCGTGTCACCGAGGGCTGCTTCAGGCAGAGGTTTGTGAAGAACTGTTCGGCAGTCTTCATCTTCACGGCGGACCTGAACCGTATGTACTGGAGGTACGGGGAGAGAGGCTATAGGTACTTGCACCTCGACGCCGGTCACGTCAGCCAGAATCTGTATTTAGCGGCAGAGGCTATAGGGGGAGGGGCCTGCGCCATCGGAGCGTTCTATGACGCGGAGCTGAATCGTACTCTGGGCATCAACGGCGAGAACCATTTTGTAGTATATATCACCACCACAGGGAAAAAACGGTAGCCTGGTTTTTTTTACTCAGTTTATAGGCTGCCAATAAACTAGCGGGTAAAAGAGCTCTGGCGGATTAATAATGGAGGGTTAAAGGGCCTCGGTAAATTTTTTGGCCCATTCTCTGCATTCACTTAGGTGGACATCAGGGTGATACTGGAGGTCTGTGCCCACCTCTACGCATGCGTCTTGCTCAACTTTGTATCCGAGGTCCCTAACGTAGTCATTGAATTTCTGCTCCATCACCCAGGCGCCGTCCCATCCATATGTCCCGAAGACAGCGGCTTTTTTCCCCTTAAGCTTCACCTTCCCGATATCGACCGCTCCCTTCAGGTTTTCTAGGAAGCTCCGCATCGCAGGGGTCACGTTGGCGTAGTTACATGGACTTCCGAAAAAGGTGCCGTCTGAGTCCTCCAGCCTCGAGAGGGGAAATGGCTCTCCGATCTTCTTTAACTCGACGGATGCGCCCCAAAAGCCTGCGCCCTCTGCTACCGCCTTGGCCATCTTCTCGGTGTTCCCGGTTTTGCTGTCGTATATAACCATAACCTTCATTCGATTTATTCTCCAATATGGACTCTATGCCGGTTGACATCCTCAATTTCCCTCCTGGTTTATATATAGGTTGTCGGGAAAACTGGAGATTGATACTTGGCAGTTCCAAGGAAGCTCTTATCCTATGGTTAGTGAAGGAGAGGTTACATGCAAGACCCTGATGGGACGTAGTAGAATCGATGGCGTAGACTACACATTAAATCCCTACCTTGGTTGCGCCCACGCATGCGTCTACTGCTACGCCAGATTCATGAGTAGGATGGGGCACAAGGGGGAGAGATGGGGGAGCTTCGTAGACGCCAAGGTAAATGCCCTAGAACGGCTAAAAACTGAAATACCCAAGAGGAGGCATGGTTTAGTGTTCCTCAGCAGTGTAACAGACCCCTATCAGCCCCTAGAGAAAAAGTATGAACTCACCCGGGGCAGCCTCAAGCTCCTTCTCGAGCATCAGTTTCCCGTGAGCATCCTTACCAAGTCTGATCTCGTCCTCAGAGATCTTGACATTATCAGAAATTTCGATACCATCGAGGTAGGCTTTACCCTTACATCGTTCAATGACGTTGCCAAAAGAGCCTTCGAGCCCGGATCCTCTCCTATCAAGAAAAGGCTGGCTGCCCTTAAAGAGTTGAGCCAGGAGGGTATCCCCACTTGGGCCTTCATCGGGCCCGTGCTTCCCTACATCACAGAGAACGGTCTAGAGCTCCTTCTAGACGAGCTCGCAGGCTGTGTTAATCGGATCCTGATCGATAAGTTGAACATTAAAGCTGGAAACATGCCTGACATACGGAAATCCCTATCGAAGCACTACCCCGAATTGCAGCCTCTCTTTGAGATGGCCCTGAAAGGAGATTCAAGCTATTATGACGGATTCAAGCGGATGGTGTCGGAGATGTGTCATAAGCGCTTGATACCATTCGAGGTACTCTACTAATCCTTCTCCAGGACTTCGATGTTGTGACCGTCAGGGTCATTGAAGAAGGTAATACGCTTACTGTTAGCGAGATTTTTCTTCCTGAGTTCTAATCATATACCCTCAAGTTTAGACTCTGGCGTCGTAGTCGTCTAAGCTTTAGGCGGTTTTGTTCCATCTGCCTTAGAATTGGGTTCGCGCGCTTATCCCTCAATCTGAAGCTCGCGCCGTAGACAACGGATCTCTTCCCAAGATTATTCACGTACAAGAAGATGCGGACCAACTAATAATTACTAGTCGCCTCTGTGCTTCAGCTCTGACTGGGCTGCAGCAAGCCGCGCTACGGGCACTCTAAAGGGGCTACAGGAGACGTAGTCGAGCCCAGCGATGTGGCAGAACTCGATGCTGCTGGGGTCACCCCCGTGCTCGCCACAGATCCCCACCTCGAGACCTGGTTTGGTCTCCCGCCCTTTCTCTACGCAGATGGACATTAGCTGTCCGACGCCGTCCCAATCAAGCTGCTTAAACGGGTTCCCTGGGAGAAGGCCTCTTTCCACAAAGTTTAGGAGGAACTTCCCCTCAGCATCGTCCCTGCTGAGCCCGTAGGTCATTTGGGTGAGGTCATTGGTTCCAAAGCTAAAAAAGTCGGCTGATTTTGCGATCTTGTCCGCGGTGAGGGCGGCCCGGGGTATCTCGATCATAGTGCCGAACATGTAGTCCACCTTAATCCCCTTTTCCGCCATAACCTTTTTTGCCTCTTTCTCAAGCTTCCCCCTCTCCATCTGGAGCTCGTTGACGTGACTGGTGATAGGTATCATCACCTTGGGATGGACGTCGAATCCCTCCTTTGCCTTGTTGCATGCGGCCTCGAACAAGGCCCTGGTCTGCATCTCTGTGAGGCCGGGGTACATGAGCCCGGCGCGGCACCCCCTGAGACCCAGCATGGGGTTGGTCTCCCACATACTCTCCACTTTCATGAGCATCGCCTCCCTCTCCGCGAGCTCCTCTGGGTTCTCACCGGTGCACCTGAGCGTGGTGACCTTTTCGATGAGTGACTCCCTAGGGGGCAAGAATTCATGCATTGGGGGGTCAATGAGGCGGATGATGACGGGGTAACCGTCCATCTCCTCAAAGATCCCCTCAAAGTCCTTCCTCTGAAAAGGAAGCAATGTCTCTAGGGATGCCCGATACTCCTGCACAGCCGGGTTAGCATCGGCGTCGACTTTGTACGCCTTGATCTCTGCCTCTAGATTCTTGTTGCATGGGTCGACCTCCAGCCTGTTCTCGAGGTCAATGATCTTCCTGAGGATGGGAGCTGCGGTATCAGATTGGAGAATCATCTTGACGATGTTCTCCCTCCGGCTAACTTTCTCTCCCTCCTTGTCGAAGAACATGTGCTCCGTCCTCGCGAGGCCAATGCCAGTAGCTCCGAATAGGCGAGCCCGTCTTGCGTCCTCTGGGGTGTCCGCGTTAGCCTGGACCCCGAGTCTCCTGATTTCGTCGGCCCACATCAAGGCCAAGCTGAGCTCTACCTCCTCCTCAAATTGGGGTATCATGGTCTCAATGATCCCCGCAAAGACTTCTCCCGTGGCGCCGTCGATGCTGATAATGTCCCCCTCTTTGAATATCCTATCCTTCACGGTGAAAAGGCGGTTGTGTGTGTTAATTCGGATTTCCTCGGCCCCCGCGACGCAGGGTTTTCCCCATCCCCTAGCGACTACCGCCGCATGGCTTGTGCCCCCGCCGTGCTGGGTGAGAAATCCTTGGGAGACGATCATCCCATTGACGTCGTCGGGTGTTGTCTCGGGACGGACCATGATGACTGCATTTCCCTGCTTCCCACTCTCTTCGGCCCTGTCCGCATCGAATATGATCATCCCGCTTGCGGCCCCTGGGGATGCGCTGAGCCCCACTGTGAGAAGGTCCCCCCTCTGCCTCGCCTCCTCCTTTGAGGAGGGAGCAAACTGAGGATGAAGGATCTGGTCTATGTTATCGGGGGTTATCCTCATAATCGCGGTCTCCTTGTCGATTATCCCTTCGTTCGCCATGTCCACGGCGATTTTAATATGGGCCCGGGCCGTCCTTTTACCCGTCCGGGTCTGGAGGATGTATAGGACCCCCTTCTCAATTGTGAACTCCACGTCCTGCATGTCAGTGAAGTGGTCTTCCAGCTTCTCAGCGATGTTTTTGAGAGCCTCATAGTGCTGCGGATGTTCTTGTTTGAGATCAACAAGCTTGATAGGTGTTCTTATGCCAGCCACGACATCCTCTCCCTGGGCGTTGAAGATGAACTCCCCAAACAGGTCATTCTCTCCGTTCCCGGGGTCCCTGGTGAACAGGACGCCGCTTCCCGAGTCCCATCCCATATTCCCAAAGACCATAGTCTGCACATTGCAGGCCGTGCCTATCTCATCAGGGATGCCCTCCGCCTTGCGATAGGTAATGGCCCTGGGAGTGTTCCAAGAGTTGAAAACTGCAGCAATGGCCAGCTTGAGCTGCTCATAAGGATCGGTGGGGAAGGGACTTCCTACAACTTTCTGGTAGACCTTCTTCATCCCCTCAACTGTGCGCTTAAGCCCCCTAATGCTTATGTCGGTGTCATTCTTGACGCCCTCTTTTTCTTTCTCGAGTTCATGGACTGCGTCGAAATTTCCCCTCTCAGCTCTCATCACAACATTCCCGAACATAGTTATGAGCCTCCGGTAGGAGTCATAAACGAACCACTCGTCTCCAGTAAGCTCGACGAGGGTTTTTGCAACACCGTCGTTGAGGCCTAAATTTAGGATAGTATCCATCATCCCTGGCATTGAGATGGGGGCACCGCTCCTCACCGAGACCAGTAAAGGGTTCTCAGAGTCATTGAGGCGCTTTCCAGTATTCTCCTGTAGATGAAGCACGTGCTCGAGGGTCTCCATCCAGAGTCCCTCCGGAAACTTCCCCTTTGCCTCGAGGAAATCGTTGCATGTGTTCGTAGTAATAATGAAGCCAGGGGGGACTTTGAGGCCTAGGTTTGTCATTTCTGAGAGGTTTGCCCCCTTCCCACCAAGGAGGTCCTTCATCTCCTTGGTGCCTTCCCTAAAAGTATATACCCGCTTGACCATGTGACATCTCTCGTCTGATTTAGCCACACATTATTGTTTTTAGGGAGAGTCCAAAAGTCGCGCGCGCGAATGCATGCGCCACCCTATCCTCACTCCGCTCCTTTTCCTGGCTACCGAAGGATTTAAACTCCTGTGTTACGACCGCCACTGACCAAAACCCGGTGATCTGAATAGACGGGTTCAGACGCTTTAACTGGACATTGGAGAGGACCATCACCTGTGACAACACTGTTTTTCGTATGGAGGGGTATTAAGTTTGACAATTTATCACCATTATTAGAGTCAATACTATGAATTACCCAACCCCATTCAGAATCTCTGTCGCCATAACGGATTTTAAACAACCAAGCTCCGCATTTATCTTTCCGCCATCTATGAGGATCATACCCATCAACAGGTTTGCCTTTATCCCATACTGCTTGAATTTTAGTTTTATCAACTTCCATTATAATCCCTTATTTCAACGTTTAAATCAAGTTTATTTAATATTTACTACGCGCACATCCCCATAAAGGAGTTTCTTGACGGAACGTATCACGCGCGATAAAAAAAATAGTGGTAGCCCGGGCGAGATTCGAACTCGCGTCGGAGGGTCCAAAGCCCTCTATCCTTGTCCACTAGACGACCGGGCTCCAGAAACCATACAACCCACGTCTCGATATAAATACACCCGATTTATCCTCTCCCACAGAACCCCCGAATTCAGGAACACGAGCAGATTGTCCAGAGAGGATTTATTAATCATCCAACACATTACCTAAAAGGTATGGGCATATGTACACTTTGCGGGAGTGGCGGCGAAGGCATCAGCACCCTAGGCGCTAGCCACAAAGAGCTCGGGTGGATCATGGTATGTCAAAACTGCTGGAGGAACCTTTCCGACACTAACCGTATGGTTGCTGGCTCCTCATGCGCGGGTAAATGTGCCACATGCGCCCGGTAATACAACAAAAGTCTTTATCCCTAAGCGCTAGGAGATATGTGTCAACCAAAAGAAAATATTACCTCGTCCCCCTTTGAAAAAGCCTCCAACCAATTCTGAAACAAAACAGGGCTAATGGGCCCAACCAGTGATTCACAGATCTATATACCGAGGGGTCTATAATCCAAAAGAAAACCATGACAGCCAACGGAAAGAACTGAAAACAACGCTCACCCCATTCGATCCTAGTTGAAATGTTTGGACAGTAAAAAAAAACACTATCGTATGCTGCAAATCATAACAGACAAACAATCCAACCCCCAGCACAAGATAAATGCCAACAACCGTCAAACGATCCAAACTAAATACAAGATCCTAGCACAACTTAGATACTCTAGAAGGATACCTTTAGACATGTCATGCTCAAGACCGCAGATTTCTGGAAAATCCTTGTTTAATATAGTAAAGGTCACAATGGACTCCCTCTCCCCGGCCTCATTCACAACCCTAAATGGAAACCAATTTAAGAAACGGGGAATACGGAACTCGGCATGTACCCCCTCACCCCCAGACAGATACGCAGCCTTAAGAAACAAGCCCACAGCCTCAAACCCAGAGTCCAAATTGGAAGAAACGACATCACTGAGGCCACAATTTCCAATATCGATAAGGTCCTTAAAGACCACGAGCTCATCAAGATTAAATATCTGGAACACAAAGCCCAGAGGAAGATTATAACAGCCAAGATCGCAGCGGAGACAAGGAGCAATATAATCCACGAAATCGGCAACACAGCTATCCTATACCGCAGAAGTGCTGACTATTCCAAGAGAGGCATTAAACCCGGTAAACCCTAGTCCCTCACTGACATCAGCACCCTATAACCCCCGCCTCTGGCCAACACCTCAACTCCTCCGAAGGTTTCCTCCATCATTGATGCCAAAGTCCGGCCGCCCTTCTGAGATTGAACGACCACCTGCAGATTCCCCCCCAACTTTAGGTGATTTGCAGCCCCCTTCACCAAGGGTCTCACCACCTGCCTCAACCCTGCGGAGAACGGGGGATTTGAGAGCACCGCACTAAAACGCATGCCCTCCAACGGTACGTAGAGATCACCCTGTACCACCATGCCCTCCACCCCATTCCTCTCAAGATTAAGCCGTGCCAAGGAGGTCGCTCGCTCATTAATATCGGCCATCCAAACCTCCAGAGCGGGAGCCAATCTTTTCGCTACCACTCCCACAACTCCATATCCGCAGCCCATATCTAGGACCCGCCCCTCATCAGGCAAAATCATTGACTCTACAAGCAAACGGGTGCCGCGATCTATCTTGCGGACGGAGAATGTCCCAGATGAGGTCACAAACTCCAAGTCCATCCCCCGGATCCTCCCTCTCACCAGCCCCCGTCTCTCAGGTGAGACCGGATTCTCAGAGAAATAGTGTTCTCCTATTACCACCACCCCCAGGGCACACAAACAAATACGCACCCAAACCTATAAACACACCACCGGAAAAGAGAGATTCAGGACGTGTAAGGAAAAAAGAAACTCTTCCAGGCTGGAATATGAACCAACGTAGCGAGTTAAACCTAATTACCACATGCGGGGATAAACGCCCCTCCGCATGATCACCCTGAGAGGCCTAGCAGTGATCCCCTTTTCTGAGCCAGTAATATTCTCCGTCGTCACTTCGGCTACCATGAGAGCTACAGCTTCGTCTTTTTGCGTCATCACGGCCACCATTGAACCCGGCTCAATTCCTGAGCTTAAACGGAGCACCCCGGGCATAGCCAAAGCGGCGCCATTACAAAGAGCCTCCACAGCAGAGTCCCTCACCCAGATCTTAGGTAACAATCCTAATGCATCCTCAAGGGGACGGATCACCTGCCTCAACATGGCCCCATCATCCCCCTCCCTCAAGAGGTCTAGAGCCTCTGATAGATCATACATCGACATAAGATCCTCCTCAGTGAAAGGTCCGCTCCTAGTACGTCGCAACTCCTGCATGTGAGCACCACACCCCAGGATCTCCCCAACATCATAACATAATTTTCGAATATATGTCCCGCTTTGGCAAGCAACCCGGAAAAGCCAGTTCCTTCCGCTCCCCTCATGATAATCAATCCCATAAATCATCCGGGTCCGGAGCCTACGCCTCACCGATGACCTCACAGGAGGTCTCTGAAAAACCTCGCCCACGAACTGCCCGAGAGCACCCATGACCCTTGACTCATTGACATCAGTATGAGTCCGCATCATGCACACATATTCCTTCCCAGACTCCAGAAGCGCCTGAACCACCTTCGTCGACTCTTGGAGACCAATCGGCAGAACACCCGTCACTTTAGGATCCAAGGTCCCACCATGCCCCGCCCTATCCAACTCCAGCAGCCGCTTCACCCAAGCCACGATCTCGTGGCTTGTAGGTCCAGACTGCTTATCTATCACGATAATCCCATACTTGACATACTCCTCCAAGGGCCGCCCCATTGGATTAGTTCCTAGAGAGGGATCAGTAGCCTCCTCAGCCCTAACGACAACCGATCTCTCCAACTTCCAAGTAGGAACGACACCCATTACGAATCCACATCCAAAGAGGAACACGCCAGTATAAATCATGCTGCGGAGTAAAGAGGCACCCCATAAAACACATCACGCAATGAAAACAAAAAGAGATCAAGAGCATTGAAAAAGACTCAAAGAGGCTGATAATCAGATATTATACAAAATATTGTATGTCCATGATGTTCGTCATAAAAAAAAGAAAAATGAAGGATACCTAAACGTTCATACCTAAATCTATTAGGGAAAAAGCGAAGAATCATTCATTGACAACGTCCGAAAGAGCCTCGGCAAAGATATCCCCAAACTCCGTTAGACTAATGACTTTCATCTTGGATCCCTTATCAGCATCCACCAAGCCCCTCATTTCCAACCGGTTTATAATCCGACTATACCTGTTCCGCAGAGTCGAACTCGCGGCTTTATATCCCGACCACCTGATGATGTTACTGATTGATCTTGCCTCACCACCATGGCTGTAAAGTAGCTTCAGGATTTTCTTCTCAACCTCCCACTCTTTCTCCTCATGTTTTGTATTTGGCTCAAGCCGGTAACCGGGTAGACTGATCTCCATCGGATCCATGCTGGGCTGATTCCGGGCGGTTTTAAACCAATTCTCGAATCGGTCGTCTCCAATACGACCGTTAATATACCAAGCTGGCTGTTTAGACGGAACGGTATATACACGGGCATTTCGGAACATCAAAGTAATAGTTAAAGCGACACCCTGTGTGAGGTTGGTTGTAGAGGTGATGTCTATAAGTACCTCTTCTCCATCGGATCTAGCCTGAGAAAAAATACCGTAAAGAGTTCGGAACGCGTCTCTATGATCCATGGGGTCGTACCCCACCATTATGGGATCCATGATTTCGAGCCTCTCTTTTAGGCTCTCAGCGTTGCTCCGAGACATGTAAGAAAAAATGGCAGTCTGATCCTCAGATTGAGTATTGCTGAAAAGTAGATATAGTCGCGTTATCCCCTGCCGTTTACTCCAAAATCGTATACCATTAAAGGGACGACGGAAATGCGTCCCAACGAGACAAATGACGATAGTCATATAAATCCTCCGTGACGACTGGCAAAGGATAATTTATCCGCTGGATTATTTAACAATTATGAAATTAATAAGAAAAATTAAGATCATTACAAATATTTGAGACATATTAATGATAAAATGGAATATAAAATATTTACACAATTATTTGCGGACATTATAGGCAGAATGAGAATACAATGAAATAACGCTTGGAGAAGGATCTTTATCTTCAACAGTATTATTCACATAAGCTAATCTGATATATCTAGGATCGGAACGGCGACCGGGCATCTCGCCCTATGAATTAGGTAAGTGGTCTCTGATTTGTTCATGGGGATAACGCTACTAGCTGGGCCTGTTTTTACTTTTTAGGGTGGATTATTGAAGGGGTTAAACGATGTAGGTGTCTGCTTGGATGCCTGTGGCATTTTGGTAGTGTTTAACGATGATTTTTATAAAACAGGAGATTTCCTTTTTATCGACGAGGTTGACCGTACATCCTCCGAATCCAGCGCCTGTCATGCGGGCTCCTTTTATACCGGGGGTATTTCGGGCGGCCTCGACGAGAGTGTCGAGTTCAGGGCTGCTTACCTGGTAGTGGTCTCTCAGGCTTTCGTGGGATGCGTTCATAAGGGTTCCGAGATGCTTCAAGTCCCCCCTTTGGAGGGCTCTGGTGGATTGGAGGACTCTCTGGTTCTCGGTAACGACATGATAACATCGGCTCCAGATTGGTTCGGGGAGTCCGTCTAACTCGTGGAGTTGGTTGATAGATAAGTCCCTGAGGGCCTTGATTTCCGGGATACTCTGTCTGACCAGTCTCACGCCTTCCCGGCATTGCTTCCTCCTCTCATTGTAAACCGAGGTAGCGAGTTTTCGTTTGATCATGGTGTTCACAATCACGAGGGAGTGGTCTAGGGAAAGAGGGATGTTCTCATAGTAGTTAGTCCTACAGTCTAAGAAGAGGGCATGGTTCTCTCGTCCCAAGGAGGCAACGAATTGATCCATGACGCCGCATTGGACTCCGACAAATTCGTTTTCGGCCTTCTTGCCTATATATGCGATCTCAAGGGGGGTAATATGGAGCCCGTTGAGGTCTTTGAGGAGTCTAGCGGTGGATATCTCGACGGCGGCGGATGAGCTAAGCCCCGCTTCTTGTGGGAGGTCTCCTTTGAGGAGTATATCGCATCCGGAGAGGTGTTGGCCTTGGTCCAGTAGTGCCTGAGTGGTCCCTTTGAGGTAGTTTGTCCAGGGGTGCAGTTGGTCGTACTGGATATCGTCCAAGGAGTAGGATGTCTTCTGGTGATAGTCTGCAGCGTAAATGTTGATAAAGTTACTCCAATTCGGTCTCCCTGCTGCGTAGACTCTAAGGTCTAAGGGTACAGGGAGAACATAGCCTTCGTTGTAGTCCGTGTGCTCCCCAATGAGATTAACCCTTCCCGGGGCGCTGCAGATGAGGAGGTCTCTGCCTCTGTTCGGGTAGATGGTATCGAAAAGTGCTTTCATCTGGGCTTCTGTGGTGTGGACCATCTATTGTATCCTTGTTTGGAGTGATGGGCATGGGTTCAGCTAAATGTTCCCTTTGAGAAAGATGACCAATCGATAGGTCATAATTGAGTGCGTCAATACCCTGTCCTTTAGGGGGAAATGGGTTTTTGTTTTGTTTGAGGGGTAATTAGGGGTTTTGAGGTGTTTTCTAGTTTATTCCAGGGTTTGTTTGGTACCGGAAAGTTACTGAATTTATAGGATGCTTGTAGTGAAGATCTTTTCTAGTTCCTTCAGGTGTTAGACTGTGTCTCACGTGTCCTTCTCGATCTTTAATGGGGGGGAAGCTGAGAGGGATATGTTTTTTTAATGATATCCTTAAAAATTTCTGACGCGTGCTCTACGAAGTTTAGTTTAAGGATGTGTTCTCCGATTCTGGTAGGGCGTTCGTCTTTTTTCTCCAGTTGGTGAGTGTATATGCACTATTAATATAAATGTGAAATTAAATTTATGGACAATCCACAAAGCAAAATGCTTCTCATTGGGGATAAACAGTTTTATAGTGGCGTCCATGAACGGTTCTGACTCAGGTGTGATAAATGGTCAACGAAACGGATTTCCTTATTAGTATTCCTTATGAGCTCTACAAGAAGGTCAAGGAAAAAATCTCGGGTACGAGCTTTGCCTCAGTTGAGGAGTATATCGTGAGCATGCTCGAGAAAGAGTTCCCGGCTGAACCAGTATACACCAAAGAGGAGGAGGATCTCATCAGGGAACGCCTCCGCCGACTAGGATACATTGAGTGAGGATCATCATATGCTCCCTCCCCATGGCGGCAGGCTCATAAACAGACTCGTTCCAGAGAAAGACCAAGCGAGGCACCGGGAAGAGGCTACCGAACTTTTCGAGGTATCTGTCTCGCCAGAGATTAGAAAAGATTATGAGAGCATATCATATGGACTTTTCAGCCCGTTAGAGGGCCCCCTGATGGCGAATGACTACGCGTCTGTAGTTGCCAACGGGCGACTAGAAAATGGCGTCCCATGGACCTTCCCAATCGTTCTAGACATATCAGAGAAAGTAGCAGCGGAGATAAGTGAAGGAGATGACGTGATGCTTTCCCAATCCGGGGAGCCGTTTTCTATTCTGCACGTGGAGGATAAATACACGCTCAATAAGCGAGTTCACGCGAAGGAAATTTTCAACACGGTTGAGGCTGCCCATCCAGGGGTTGCGCGTACAATGGAAATGGGTGAAGTGCTTCTAGGAGGGAATATCGAGCTTTTTGAGGACTCCCCGGGAAAGTTCCCGAGGTACCGGTTAAAGCCCAAGGAGACCCGTTTCCTCTTCAACGAGATGGGATGGAAGAACGTCGCTGGCTTCCAGACACGGAATGCCCCTCATATAGGCCATGAGTATATTCAGAAAACATCTCTTGCCTTCGTGGATGGGCTTTTCATCAACCCTTTGATTGGCAAAAAGAAAGCAGGAGACTTTAAGGATGAAGTGATCATCGACTCTTACGAGGCTCTCATAAAGAACTATTATCTGAGGAACTCAGCAGTCATGGTCACCTTAGAGATGGAGATGAGGTATGCGGGGCCTAGGGAGGCGATATTCCACGCTATCGTAAGGAAGAATTACGGTTGCACCGTCTTCGTGGTGGGACGGGACCATGCTGGAGTCGGGAACTATTACGGCCCGTATGAGGCCCAGGATAAGTTCCAGGAGTACCCTGATCTGGGGATCGCCCCCATGTTCTTCCGGAGCTTCTTTTACTGTAATAAATGTGGGGGAGTAGAGAACGATAAAGTCTGTCCACATGGTGATGAACACCATGTAAACTTCAGCGGAACCAAGATGCGGGCTCTCTTGAAGAGCGGGAAGAGACCATCTAATGAGATGATGCGCCCCGAGGTAGTGGATGCCATATTAAAGCATCCTGAGCCGTTCGTGAGATGATGAATATGCGGAAGGCAATCATTGTCGGGCTTGACTGCGCGGCTCCTTTGCTTCTTTTCGAGAGGTTCATCGATAGACTCCCCAACTTTCGCAGGCTCATGGAGAGGGGGATCTATGGTAAACTTGAGAGCAGCGACCCGCCGATCACTATACCCGCCTGGACTGTGATGGCCTCCAGTAGGTCGCCGGGTTCTCTAGGGCTTTATGGATTCCGGCACAGGCTGAACAACTCATATAATGACATTTGGATAGCGTCCTCTCGGAGGGTGCAAGTCAAGAGGATCTGGGATTATGTCTCCGAAGCTGGCGGAAAGTCCTGTTTGGTTGGCATTCCTCCCAGTTACCCACCATATCCAATTAACGGTTGGTTGGTCGGAGGCTTCATCACCCCAGATACGAGCAGGGATTTCACCTATCCGCCTGAACTCGGCGAGGAGATCAAAGGTGTAGTCAGAGACTACGCTGTAGACGTAGAGTTCCGTATCGAGGACAAAAGAGGCCTCATTAGAGAGATCAATCAGATGACTGAGAATCACTTCGAGGCGATTAAGCACCTTGCTACAACGAAGGACTGGAACTTTTTCATGTTTGTGGAAATCGGCCTAGACCGGATCCACCATGCCTTCTGGAAGTACTTCGACGAGGAACATAAACTCTACGAACCCGGGAGCGGGTTCGAAAATGTCGTGGGAGACTATTACGAGCTCCTGGATAGAAAACTGGGTGAGCTCTTGGAGATCGTGGAAGATGATACGGTAATCTTTGTCGCCTCTGATCATGGTGGGAAGGCGATGAAGGGCGCATTTTGCATCAACAAATGGCTTGAGGAACAAGGCTTGCTGAAACTGAAGCGGCCGGTTGAGAAGGTCGTAAGGCTGAACGATGCCGATGTGGACTGGCAGAAAACGGTCGCATGGGGGTGGGGCGGCTATTATGCCCGGGTATTCCTAAACCTAAAGGAAAGGGAAGATCAGGGAGTCATAGATTTCAAGGACTATGAGGCTATGCGTGATGAGATTGCCCAGAAGATCATGAAAATCAGAGGGCCCAACGGCGAGAAATGGGACACGAGGGTGCTAAAACCTGAGGATATTTATAACGAGACCGGTGGAGACCCCCCAGATCTGATGGTCTACTTCGACAACCTTAACTGGAGATCAGCTGGAACCATGGGGCATCCTAATCTATATCTCCCTGAGAACGACACGGGACCTGACGACGCTGTTCATGACAAGATGGGGCTTTTTATCTATTATGACCCCCGAGAGAATCATAAAGGCAAAGTTGTAGATATGAATATTATAGATGTAGCCCCGACTCTCCTGGAAGTTATGGGTATCCCGGTTCCCGCGGACATGGAAGGCAAAGCATTATTGTCCTATTGAAGACGTTGAAGCGTTTAAAGAAAAAGAGCCAGAAATAGCATTTCAAAAAAGGGATAGAAGGTTTCATTGCAAGATATAGACGGTCTATAGTGCACACGTTTGGTCCAGACGCCCCTCTCCCTAGGAGTATCTGATCTATGAGTAAAATCGAGAGAGTACAATTTACTTCAATATCCCTATCCGGGAAATCGAGCGTAAGGCACCCATGAATGACCTTGACCGAGCTACCAAACGCTCGGTCGTGCTCGGGGGAATTTAGCCAGATGTAAAAGACGTTTAATTTCCTAGGATGTAAAGCCTCTTCCGTCGGCTCCTCTAGCCCGGAATTTGCCTACTTTTTCTGGACCTGGGGCTTTTTGACCATTTTGAAGTTTAGGAAAGTCGTCTCTGCGGTCACTGTGTTCCCCCGGACAACCACCCTCTTCCTCTCCCCTTTATTCTTGGGTTTAAAACCAACCCCGCCGCTCAGGACGACTCTGACCTTGACGCCTCCGTGAACGTCCGGGCGCATTGGTATCCCGTCCTTGTCGGTGCCCCCTGTGAGCTGAAGCATGTAATCTGTGAGATCCGCAATGGTGCCATCAATTGTCTCTCCTATCCTCAATCCCACAAGTGGGGGCATCCTCGCGTCTTCTAGTTCAACCTTTTCGTTTGTCCCAGCCTCGGGGTTAGCGATTATCAGTACAGGCATTTTTCTCACCTAGAAGGCCCAGATCATGTCCTTCTTGCGTTTAACCTCGATAAGCTCCCTGAGCGCCTCCAGGGCACCTGCGGTGAGCCGCTCCTCATACTTGTCCTTAAGCAGCTTCGCGTCTTTTTCGGGAACTTCCACTAGGAGAACATCGCGCTCTTTTATATGTCTACCGACGATGGGTCGGGGCATCGATACGGCGACCTCCTTTCCCTCCTCAGCTGTGGAGACAGGATCTCCGGAATCTTGGATCTGAGTAAGAAGCCCCAGCCTATCCCCTTCTAAGTTGACCATTCGCGTGTTCGACGTGATGCTTCCTCTCAACACCTTAACCCCAAAGATCGCGGGTTTCGCCCTGCGGAAGATGAATCCGTCCATAACCTCGATCTTTCCGGGCTGTACCAGGGTGTCATACTCCTTCCTGATCCTGGCCTCTTTTTCTGCTTCCATCCAAGAGACGTACTCATCCATGAGGTTGTAGATTATGTCTCCTGTGAATATGGGGACCTTCTGATAATGAGCCTCCTGCTCAGCATCGGGGAGGGGCTTGACGTTGAACGCGAGAACTACTCCATAGAGGGGTTCCTCATACTTCACCGAGAGGGCCTCTTTCACCTCCCTGCGACTGATGTTACCTATATCAGCGATCCTGATGGGAATATTCTTTGCCCTTAGGCTCTCTGTCAGCGCCTCTAAGCTGCCCAAGGTGTCGGTCTTTAAAATGATCCCGAGGTTATCTGTGGACACCTTCAGTCTCTTGAGCTCCGATGATACATCGTTTATAGCATCCTCAAGGGTCTTCTCGCCACCCACTGCCACGATTGGGGCTCCGGGGACAGCTTGCTCCAAATTGGGGGCGGCAATTTTGACGCCCGCAGCTGCTGGGGCCTCATTGACTGTGTTAAATTTTTTCCTAGGGTCCCTTATCTCATCCAGTGGCTGGGGTAGGAGAATCGCCCGAATGCTGCTAATAATAGGCCCCTCCTTTCCGCCGATGACGATGGTGTCCTCAGCCTTGAGGATACCGTCATAGATGATAGCGTTGAGGGTAGTACCGAAGCCTAACTCCTCTTTCACCTCCAGTACGGTGCCTAAGGCGGGTCCCTCAGAGACCACAAGCTTGTCAGCCATATATTGCTGGGTAAGACCGATGAGAACTGCAAGGAGCTCTCCGAGCCCCTCTCCCGTTTTTGCGCTTACTGGGACGATTGCAATGTTCCGGGTGAAGTCTCGGACCCTGTCAAAGCGCTCAGAGGCCATCCCTTGCCTGCTTAAGGTGCCCATGATCATGTAGAGACGATTGTCCAAGTCCTCCTTGACTAAGGGCACCTGCTTGTCGTAAGAGACGAGAAGAGGAGCGTTCTCCTCGGTCCTCCAGCCGTCGATGCGGTCGATCTTATTCGCGGCGATAATGAACGGGGTCTTCCGCGCCTTGAGGATCTCGAGGCTCTCATAAGTTTGGTTCTCGAAGCCGTGCATCACGTCAACAACAAGAATTGCAACATTGGCCACAGAGCCCCCGCGCCGCCGAAGGTTAGCGAAGGCTTCGTGACCAGGGGTGTCCACAACGAGGAGGCCGGGGATCTTCACCTGGGCGTCGAAGTCCTTTATCTGCTGGCGGGTGATCGCGATAAGGGTCTCAGTGGGGAAAAAGCTGGCACCAATCTGCTGAGTGAGCCCCCCCGCTTCCCTGAGTTGGACTGCAGAGCCCCTGATCTTGTCCAGGAGGCTGGTCTTCCCGGTGTCGACATGTCCCAGCATGCAAACGATCGGCTGCCTCAAATTCATGTTGAATGCCTGCGAGTTAGACGGAGGACGGATTAATATATCTTAGGAGAGCAACTCTCATAAAAATCCAGCCCCTTTTGGGGATTTAGAGAATAGAGATTAACCACCAACAGCTCTATAATGAAAGATGTGGTCAAACCTACTCAAAAACTCACGAATATCAAGAGGGATTAACAAACCCGTCACTCGGAAAGAGTTAGAACACGTAAAGTATACAAGCACAAAATAAATCCCTATTTTACATTTTTAGCTAAACAGTGATCGAAAAGGGTAAAATCATCAAACAATGAGCTAGGGTTATATCTCTAGAAAGAAACCCTTCACAAAGCATAAGTCCCTGCGAAAAAGGGAAACCCAAGCACACGATTGGCAGTTCATCTCAGGCAACCTCTGCCAAAGACGCCATTAATGAATTTATATGAAAGTTCTCACTAATTATATCATAGATATAGTCGCATACCCCTTATACGGCTGAACCCTTAGGGTAACCGAATGTTCAAAGGAGTCCGTAGATCCTATACACTGCTAATCCTGTTCCTTGAAGAGGTCATCGCGGAGCTTGGAACCGACAGGGGCCTTGAGATGCTCCAGGCTGCCGTGGAGAATCAGGCAGACGTGATACAGGAAGAGCTCTTTAGGGAACAGTCTATGGATTCCCATCCGCTGGATATAGGGGATGCCATATACCGAACTTTTATGGAAGAAGCTGGGGCCGAGGTCGTCGTCCACGAGAGGGATGACTCCTCGGTAACTTATCGGGTTGGCAGGTGCCCCTTCTATGAGGCCTTCCTCGACGTAGGGATTAACTGCGGCTACTTCCTCGAGGGACTCTGCGGCAACCTTACCCTTCCTGCAATTCAAGCCATCCTCAGTAGGTTTGACAGGCGCCTCAGGATGGAGTCGAGGGTCATCCGGGGGAGTGCAGAGGAATTCTGCCTCGAAAAGGTATCCCTAAAGGCCTGAAAATGCTAAAAACGTCATTGTCACAATTACTCCCTCATGTCGGATAATGTCGGTGAGCCGCCCCTCAAGGGGATCCGGGTCCTTGACCTTAGCAGAGTTCTTGCAGGCCCCTTCTGTTCTATGACACTCTCAGAACTGGGGGCCGAGGTAATTAAGGTGGAGATCCCAGATCGGGGAGACGACACCCGGACCTATCCTCCTTTCGTGAACGGTGAGAGCAGTTATTTTATGTCCATCAACAGGGGAAAAAAGAGCGTCACCCTCAACCTCAAGAACACGGAGGCCCAGGAGGCCCTCTACAAGATTGCTGAGAAATGCGATGTCTTCCTTGAGAATTATCGTCCAGGGGTCACAACCCGACTCGGGGTGGACTACGCGACCCTCAAAAAGGTGAATCCCAGCCTCGTCTACTGCAGTATCTCTAGTTTTGGTCAGACGGGACCCTACGCCCAGAGGCCGGGATACGACCTTATCATCCAGGGGATGGGAGGGCTCATGGGGGTCACGGGAGAGCCCGGGGCGGCGCCAGTAAAGATTGGGGTTGCAATCACAGATATCGGAGCAGGGATGTGGGCCGTGATCGCTATCCTCTCAGCTCTTAGAGCTAGGGAGAAGACTGGGAAGGGCCAGTATCTGGATGTCGCCATGATCGACGGCTCGGTCTCGTGGATGACATATATGGCCGGTTACTACTTCGCAACTGGGAAGGCTGCGCCCAAGATGGGTTCCGCTCACCCCAGCATCGTGCCTTATCAGGCATTCAGGGCTGCGGACGGGAAAGATATCCTAGTGGCAGCGGGGAACGACCCCCTCTTTGGTTTACTCTGCAGCTTGCTGGGGCTCGAGAGTCTTAGCGGGGATCCGCTCTACATGCGGAACGAGGATCGGGTGAAGAACCGAGAGACTCTGATACCCCTACTCCAGGAAGAGTTAAGCAAGAAACCCAGGGACGAATGGCTTGAAACTTTCAGGGACATCGGCTTCCCCAGCGCCCCGGTATACTCTATAGATGAAGTCTTCTCTGATGAGCAGGTGCTCCACAGAGGTATGCTGGTGGAGGTTGATCATCCAAAAGCAGGGCGGATAAAACAGATCGGGCCGGCGCTCAAGTTTTCGGATATGTGTTGTGAGGGAGGGTTACCCTCGCCGGGGTTAGGTGCCCACACTGATGAGATTCTTGAGGAGATCGCAGGTTACTCCCAAAAAGAGGTTGCCTGTCTCAGGGAGAGAGGAGCGATCTAACCTTTCTACAAATACGGGGGTCACAGAGCTTTTCAGTTGATATAGCAACCCTTCACGAGTCTAATGTCCTAGTTATAGGTACCCATGAGAGAAGATGATAATAGACATCGATGTCCATGAATGCAAGCCGCGCGCTCAGGGACAAATTACATGGAAGCTTCTGTTAACGCCTAGGACAGGCTCAGCCCACGTACCGGAGCCCTAGCCCCCCTGCCCTCCTAATCCATGATGGCACCGGGGGCACTAGCTCATCCTCAGGCATCACCCTGAGCTCGATGAAAGTTGGCTCATCCAGCGCGAATGCCTCCCTCAGAGTGGGACCCAACTCTCCAGGGCCATCTACGCTATAAGCTCGTAAGCCGAATCCTTCAGCGATCTTTGGATAATCTACGTCGGAGAACCCCGTTGCGAAACCCGCATACTCAGGGCCGTGAGAGAACGTAGCAGCCGCCTTTATCCAACCGAAGCTCGAATTATTGAATAAGATCACGTTATTGTTTCCCCCTAATCTAGAGAGGGTCTCTAGCTCCCCTGCAGTAAACCCAAAGCTGCCATCTCCCATCAGCGTAACTATACAGCTGTTGGGTCTCGCGAATTGGGCTCCGATGGATGCCGGGAGAGCGTATCCCAAAGAGCCCATTGCATAGTTATAGAGCACGCTCCGCCCTGCTCTTCTGACCTTGAAGAAGGCGGATGTATAAATGGCGCTCACACCGACGTCCACAACCATCACATATTCGTTAGGGATCGCTCCCGTCAACTCTTTCACGAACCTCAGGGGGTGGATAGGAGTCTCATCCGTGGCCGATAGCTCAGATATCTGATTATCGTAGCTCTCCTTCGCTTTTTTGAGGGCCTCCAGTCTTGTTGTATTATCGGGGTCGCTCTTGCTCGGAGCTATGTTAATCATCTTTCTCAACGTGGCTTTAGCGTCTCCTATCAAAAAGATGTCCGTGGGGTAATTATTTCCCGCCTCGGCCTCGCTGATGTCTAGATGGATAACCTTAGCAGCTGAATAAAGGGGAGGTAGAGTCCACTTGACCGTGGAGGCAGAATCGGTGTTGCAGCCGATAAACATGATAAGGTCGGCTCCTGCCACGACTCCGTTGGATAGAGATGTTCCTCCTCGGGCTCCGACAACACCGATAGAGAGGTGATGGTTCTCGGAGATGCTCCCCTTGGCGCTGATCGTGGTGCCCACTGGAGCGTCGAAAAGCTCAGCTAGGATCTGGACTTCATCCCAAGCCTGAGACCAAAGGACTCCCTGTCCGCAGACAATCACGGGTCGTGATGATAAAGCTAGAAGTTTCACAGCTGAGTGAATGCGATCTTCCTGCGCAGTTGATCTGTGGCCTGGATAACTCGCGAAATCCTCCTGAGCTAAAATCTGAGGATTATCGATCTCCCCTCCCAGAATATCCATAGGGAGACGGATGTGAACTGGCCCCGGCTTCCCCCCTGTAGCAAGCCTGAACGCCCTCCGGATCACATGGGGTATCTCAGAGGGATCAGAAACAGTGATTGTCTCCTTTGTTACTCCACTAAAGAGGGCTGTTTGATCGATTTCCGTAAGCATGTTATGTTTCTTGAGATGTAAAGGAATATCGGAGGTAAAGACAACCATGGGAACACTAGCCTTATACGCCTCGGCAACTCCCGGGAGCATATGGGTGGCACCCACGCTAGGCCCCTCACAGACCCCGGGTTTGTAGCTGGCCTTGGCGTACCCGTCGGCCATGAACACTGCGCTCCTCTCGTCCCTAGCCATCACATGGATGACATCTGGATAATCATGCCACTGCTCGTAGAGGTTGAGGGTGGTCTCCCCTGGGAGACCGAATACATGGCTCACGTTGTAGCTTTTTAGCATCTCTAAAAGGACTTTGGATGCGTTCATTTTCTGCACCCGACGGAATTCATTCTTCATCGGGGCATAATAAGGGCTTCGTATGCCTTTTCCATATTATTGATTATTATTAGGTTAGTTGTGCATCTTTTGTATGCGTTAATTTCTCTTTTGGACTGGCAAAACAGTTTAGGGTCTACTCAGGGATTAGGATGTTCTTTACCGCGTACCCGGATCGTAGTGTTATAAAACTTGGGATTTTACGGGCACTTTAATAACATAGTTGACCGTTATGATTAATCTAGCCGTTTATGTTAAGGAATAATATTGGCTGAGATTTATTCGGAGTATCCCTACCGCGGTAGGACCGTGGAGACAAATAACGTTTTTTTGGTGGGTTAGAGGTATTGCTCAACCATTCCTCCGACCATCTCAGCGATCGCGGGACTACAGGTAAGACCAGGAGACTCTATACCAATGAGGTTGATGAGACCAGAATAACCCCTGTCCTCCTCGTGCCTGATGATGAAATCGCGTGCAGGTTCGCCGGATGCTTGGAGCTTGGCCCTGATGCCAGACATGTCGGGGTTGAGGTCCTCCTTCCTGATATTAGGAAGGTACGTGACAATGTCCTCCCAGAACTCGTCCCTGCTCCCTTTGACGTTGTAGATAATTTCGTCTACGTAGTAGGCGCTAGGGCCGAACTTGAGGCGGCCCATGAGATCAGGGACTGTGTGGATCCCGAGACTTGCTGCATCTCGGGGCGGGGGAGGGTAGACCAGCATCCTGACCGGGGGCTTGCCGGTGAGGCTAAAGTAGTCTCCTTTGCACCAGTGGAGCCTGTAACCTGCTTCGTCTAGGTCTATTCCCGTCATCCCGGCGATTCTGTCAGCATAGAGCCCAGCGGAGTTTATAACCATCCGCGCCTGCACAACGAAGGTCTCACTACCGGAGGTCATCTCTATGAAATATCCGTCCCCTTTCCGCTTGAGACCTGTAACCTCGGTGTTTAGAACGAGTGGATCTCCTCCGCTCTTCAGGCGTGCTTCCCGGTGGTAGTGGTCCATGAGGCCATGGGCATCTATGATGCCTGTGGTGGGACTCAGAATTGCGGCGTCGGCTTTGACTTGGGGCTCTAGTTTGTGGATCCGGGCGGCGTCGATGAGCTCCAAGTCCCTGGCACCGCAATCTTTTGCCTTAGCGAGGATCCCCTCAAGTTGCTTGGTCTCTTCCTCACCGTTGGCAATAATGATCTTGCCAACCTGGCTGTGGGGGACATTGTATTTCTCGCAGATCTCGTAGATCATTGGGTTGGCCTTGACGCATAGCTGTGCCTTTAGACTGCATCGGGGATAATAGATGCCTGCATGGATGACCTCGCTGTTACGGCTGCTGGTTCCCTGACCATATGAACTCTCTCTCTCAAGAATATACAACTCTCTATCTTCCTGGGCTATCTCTGCGGCGATGGCTAGGCCCACTGCACCTGCCCCTATTATAACGACGTCCAATAGCTCCATGGCAGATCCAGGAGGATTTGGTCGAGAGTGTATTTAACCGATCTCTCGGTAGGTTGGGATCTAAGGGTGTTGTTGAAGTTCTCAACACTAGGGTTAAGGTTTATTGGTTCGGAGGATAATCTTTTGATGGTTGAAAGAGAAAATAGAGGTTATCCGACTGGTAGAAGTTCGTCAAGAATGCTCAGCGGGGTAGGATTGTTTTTGACAATATCGCTGCTGGTAAGGATGCCTAGGATCTTGTTCTTCTCGATGACGGGAAGGGTCTTGATAGTGTTGTTAGCCATGATCGGGGCAGCCTCCTCAACAGCAGTGTTGGGATCAATTGTGATGAGAGGTTGGGTCATGATGACCTTAGCCCTAATGGAGGAGGGATCATGGCGGGGCTCAACGATGGATTGGTGGATGTTGCGCTCAGTAATAATTCCGGTAGGTCTTCCGCTATTAACTACTACAACGGAGCCGATTCGGAACTTGTTCATCTTCCGGACTGCATCGCGAACCGTATCGTCTGGTCTCACGGTCTTTACGTTTCGGGACATGATATCCCTAACGATCATTATTCCGCTCATAGGGGCACTTCATAAACCTAGTTAGTCGTGTCGTTGGACGGTTATTATAAGTTTCCTATGGAAGTATTGAATGTTGTAAGCGGTTCTATATGATATCGGGTTTCAGTGTTGGAAAAAAATGGTGCTTGACCCTTTCCCCTTTGTCTATTTAGGAGGATCTAAGGGAGTTGTTGGGCGCGTGCTTCCTCATTCTCCCTGAGGAAATTCCTGTGGCGCTTGATGATCTTATTCGTCTAGGACCGATATAACCGGCTATATGCATAGTGATAAAGTCTGAAGCTCGTGACGCAAGCGGATGATCATGATCTCAATAACAAGGCTCCCGTTCAAGTAAACCCTCTCTTAGCCGTTTAGTTGATCACATGAAAGGTTAAAACAAACCGAGGAAAAAGGGTTTCACGAGTGAGATGATGACATCACCCATCTCCAGCGCAAGTATATATCCTATAGCAATATAGACGATGAAAGGCAAGGTGTTGGAAACCCAGACATCCTGCACGCCCGAGGCTTCAATCGTTTTAAAGACTTTCACAGCTAAGCTGTCATCTCGAATATCAGGCATAAGGATCAACATCCTACCAGGTTTTTCCCCAGTCATAAGCATCTCTAGGGGATACTGGAAAGGGGGCCCCCTCACAGACCGAATCCCTACCCTAAGTCCGGTGACGAGAACTACAAGTTTCCTCCAAATAGGCTCGTGCTCAATTCCGCTAAATAGACTCCTACCCTGAAGAGGCAAAGCTAGGTTTCGGACCAGAAGAATGAGAGAATAGGATGCCCCAGCTAAGACCGAGTTGGAGAAGAGAGTTAAGGGAAAAAAGGGCGAAATTATACCAAAGAGAGGTTCCAAACCCTTAGGGTAAAAAGGGTGGAGAATAGCGAGCGTGATAAAAGCTAACGCATCTGCTCCCCCAAAAAGACCGATGAAACTAAAGGTGAGGGAGAGCGCGGCTGAGAGCAGAACTACAGCCACGAACCAGACCAGGGATAGGCTACCCGCATAGACTTCGTATACGGCGATTATCAATCCGAGGCCCCCAAACACCAGCCAGACCATGTCGGAGAGTTCTCTGGTCTTTAAATCGACCCAGGACGAGTAGCCCAACATGGTGAGGCTGAGGAGAACCCTCATGGTGTCCAGGGAATTCAGAAGTGTACACCTATCCTACAGAATAGAGTACGGTTACATATTGCGTTTAAGGACTTTATCGTCCTCCAGATTTGAGGATGTCCAGCTCGACACGCGGGTAGTTCTTTAGCCTATGATCACGAAGGACCTCTGCGAGCACCTAGACCTTTCAGGTCCCAGACCTTGCTAGATAGAGATAAACCCGGACCCTGTTCTTGATGACCGAAAAATCGTCTTAGAGTGACTTTGATGGGCTCGAGAGTAACCAGGTGTTTCGTTTCGGCTTTGGTGACCTTATTGGTGTTGATTCTGTTCTGTACGGCGCGGAGATTGAGGTTTGATCCTCGCTCATTATAGGTTGCAGAGTCCCAAAGTAATAATTCTTCAAAACGCATCTTTCTATTCCAGCGAATGGTTAAGTCAGAATTTAAAAAGTATAAGGGGAGGATATGACTTGTCTGAAATCCATGATATTGGAAGGATGGGCGCTTTATGTTCCGAGGAATCACTCCTTTTCCGGGAGAATCACGCTAGTTTCGGTTGTCTTCCGGAGGAGATGGGCTCCGTGGTAAAGTTTGGTTTCCATGTCTCCATCTCTAGCTCTATAGACAAGGCTGTGGAAAGAGCTCAGAAGCTGGGATGTGACTCGTTTCAGATCTTTACTCGGAACCCCCGAAGCTGGGCTACAAGGGAGTTAGGGGAGGGAGAGCCTGAGGCTTTCAGGGCTAAGAGGGCTGAGGCGGGGATTGAGCCGGTCTTCGGGCATATGCCGTACATCTTGAATTTGGCCTCCCCAGAGAGGAAGGTGTATGAGCGTTCTGTTGCTTCCCTCGGGACGGGACTTGCGCGGTGCGAGATGTTGGGTATTCCCATGCTGGTTACTCATGTTGGGAGTCATTTGGGAAAGGGCTCAGAATTGGGGGTGGAAAGGGTTGTGGATGCACTAGACATAGCCCTGGGGGGAGATGATTCAAAAGTTATGGTCCTTTTGGAGACGGGACCGGGCTCCAGGAATAGCGTAGGTTCCAGCTTTGAGGAAATGGGACGGATTCTAAACAGTATCGTCGATGCGGATCGAGTGGGGATATGTCTAGACACGTGTCATGTCTTCGCGGCGGGGTACGAGTTGAGAACCGCGGAGGGGTTTGAGGAGACTGTTAATTCTTTTGAGGTGGAGATAGGGCTGGACCGTCTAGAGTTGGTGCATCTGAACGATTCGGTCGGGGGATTTAGGAGCGGGAGGGATCACCATGAGCACCTGGGGCTGGGGGAGATCGGGCTCAGGGGGCTGGGGCTGGTGGTGAATAGTGGATTTGGGGGGGTGCCGATGATCATGGAGACGCCTATCAATGATACGCGGGGGAACCTGGGAAATATGAATGTGGCCCGAGGGCTCGTAGGGATGGGTTGAAGGGAAGATTAAAATCTCTGTCAGAAGTTCACTTATTCTGTCCGTTCTATGCCCCGGTGGCTTAGCCTGGCTAAAGCGTCTCCTTGGTATCTCTCATAAGGGGGCCAAACAGGAGGAGATCGCGGGTTCAAATCCCGCCCGGGGCTCCATCGCGCGTGTCCGTCAGGACACCGAGAAGTTACTGAACAGACTTTAGGAATTAATTGTCAACTTCTATAGCACGCGAGTCAACGTATCTATGTGAAGAAGGTTAGGATATCCTCGTCCATGGGGCGGTGGGAGAGCCTCACCTTCTGGCCGCCGTGCTTGACGCTCTTCCCCCAGATCCG